>DATMNR010000278.1:0-9573 GCA_035568795.1 Ktedonobacteraceae bacterium | reverse complement strand
TGTTCCACTCCGGCAATGGGTACCCGGGCTATGAAATCTCGCTGGCGGTGCAATCGAGTAGTGGCCCGTTTGTGGTGGAGCGACCCATGTACTGGAATGCCTCTGGCACCCAGGGTGGCAGTGATGTCATCGGTTACGCTGGCGGCTAATCTTTTCGAGCAGACACCCCATTATCCGATGGAGTGTCTGCTGCTTACATTTTCGAGGAAAAATTGAATCGGTACTAATACCCATTTGCGTTCGCAGCACAAATCACGATCGATGCCAATCGAACTCTCTGATCACATCAATGTAGGTTTAGGTCAACATTTATTATAGAGAGGAAAAGTTGCAGGCATTAGAAAGCAGCTTAGCTTCACAAAAAGCCAGATTAGTTATTTCCAACCTCAAAACATTAGCCAGGAAAATAGTGATCCTTATTTCCACGTTTTACTGAGAACGCGCACCCAATTCTTATAAGCGAGTTTACTTAGCGCGTTATCGTCGTACCCGGATTCACGTAAAGCGTTGATCAATTTCGGTAGTCCTGTCACATCGCCTATTTCTTGCGGTATCGTAGCTCCATCAAAGTCAGTGCCAAATCCTACACAGTCAATACTGAGACGCTCAATCAGATAATCTATATGACGTACCATCACTTCAATTGGAGTAGCTGAGTTATTCCACCCATCATCACGTAAATCGGTTACAGCGAAGTTCAGTCCGACAATACCTTTGGACGCCTTGATTGCATCCAATTGCCTGTCAGTCAGATTGCGTGTAGTAGGGCATAGCCTGTGTGCATTAGAATGCGTAGCTACCAATGGCGCGTCAGACAAGTTGGCAACATCCCAAAAACCTTGCTCATTAAGATGAGACAAGTCGAGCATAATGCCCAGACGATTAGAGGCACGTACCAATTCTCGCCCGGCAACGGTGAGCCCAGGTCCTGTATCGGGAGATCGAGGGAATCCGAAAGGCACGCCATGAGCAAAGGCATTAGGTCGGCTCCAGACAATTCCAAGTGAGCGTAATCCAGCCTGATAGAAAACCTCTAAAGCATCTAATCCAGGATCAATTGCTTCGGCTCCCTCAAAGTGTAGAATCGCGGAAAATATATCCTCACGCAGACACGAAGTCAGGTCGTCAATAGTTCGAACAACCTTTACATGTCCATCTGACTCACGCTCAATGTTAGATAAACTCGCCATCATTGACATCGTGACTCGTTGTGCGTAAGCCTGATCTATACTTGAAGCTAAAGGCACTTCGTAACCTGCATCAGTTTTTATAATTTCATCCCTTTTCAGAGGTTGTATCAATGGATCTGGCGGAACAAAAATTGCAAAAAAGCCACCTGCCATTCCACCTACTCTGGCGCGAGGCAAATCGATATGACCAATATCACTACGAGTAAAGAACGAGCGTCCTTCGCCTCGCTCGGGTAGGTAGAGGCTTAATAAGGTATCATTGTGTCCAATGAAGATTGGCAATCCAGTTATTGCGGTCATTATTACTTTCCTTTTAGCGCGTTTTCATTGAAACCAGTTCTTGCATCTATTTGCATTCAGAATCACGAATCACTTCAATCAGTACACATACATGCGTATTCCATTTTCCAACACAGTATATCAGATTTAAACTCAACGAAACTTGACAGAGTATTGAACATATGTTCTATATCCTATATAGAACATTGGTTTCAATTTGGTATATCTATCCTAATACTCACATATTGTGGAGATCAATATATGGCTCAAACGACTAAAAAAGCTAAGAAGCAGGGCAATGTGCGAAAACTAATTCTGTACTCTATCATAAACTACATTGAGAAATACGATGGAAGATCTCCCACCCTGCGCGAAATTGGCGATGACGTAGGAATAAAATCACTTGGGCATATTTCATATCACCTGAAAGGTCTGGAAAAAACCTACTATATTGAGCGCAATGATCATAAAAGTCGTAGTGTTAAAGTGTTAAAGAACTGGAATGGCTCGTCATTTACAAATCCTGTTGCTATTGCGGCTGGTCCTAGACGTCCAATCATGAGTGCCATTATGAGAGAAGAACAACTCTTTCCAAACAGGTCCTTTCTGCTGCCGGTTGAAGGCAACTCAATGATTGGGGACGGCATCTTCGGTGGTGATCTGCTGATTGTTGACCCTGAAGAACACATCAAAGATGGCGATATTGTCGTTGCAACACATCTCGACTATGCGGGAAGTGAACTTGGTGCTGCTACGGTAAAACACTTATACAGGGACGAAGAAGCAAAACAGATCCGTCTGCAACCATCAAATTCAGAAATGTCTCCGCTGTATATAAATAGCCATGAATGGAACAATGAATGGCAAGTACAGGGCAGAGTAATAGGCGTAATTCATCAATTTGTCTGATTAGACCCTTATGAAAACTTCGCCCTAGACTCTCAATTCCTTAATTGAACAAGTATCATTACCATAGACAAAACCTCCTTCATATGGCACACTTTGAAAAGAGACACTGGATTTGTGAAGTCTTCTTCTCGCCTTCACACACATATCACCGTCTACGAAGGATTTTTGATGCATCATCGTGCGATACCCAAAATGAAACGTCGGTTACTTTTCTATTCACTTTTTCTTGCTTACATTAGTGCGGGGATTATAAGTGTCCTACCTGGCGCATCGCTCTTATTGCTCGCTGAAAATACCCATGTCTCATTAGCCATTGCAGGTTCGTCTTTCACATTATCTGCGCTTGGCTTTATCATTGGTGTATTGATTGCTGGATTATTCTCCTCAATAAGGCTCAATTCAAAGTACATTTTGATGGGTGGGCTTGGGTTAATGTCCCTTGCAGGTGCAATAACTCCCGTCACACACTCATTTTCGGTATTACTTATCGCACAACTCATCAAGGGAGTAGGGTTTGGGCTAATCGACGTCAGTATAAATACGATTGTCACATTAGCTTTTCAAGATACCCTCGGCGAGACGCTCAATAATGTGCACAGTTCCTATGGGATTGGTGCATTATCAGGACCATTGTTACTTTCTTTATCACTTCAAATGCTGAATGAAGCTTTATGGGCGTATCTCGTAGGCGCAGTTGCTGGATTTGTCGTGATTTTCCTATTGATGCGCCAGACTGTACCTGAAATTCCCAGACAGAATGATTCACAGAAACAGCAGCAACCTTCACCGCATCGGAACGTATTTTTAGAACCATTACTATGGTTTATGGCATTACAAATCGCACTCTATGTAGCCGCAGAATTAGGCTTTGGTAGTTGGATTGTCACCGTTTTAAGCCAGAGCGCATCTATTTCAATAGCTCTGGCAGCACCCGCTGCAACAGCCTTCTTCCTAGGACTGACCATCGGGAGACTTCTAGGTGGGCAGGTTCTCAGACGTGGATGGTTTAGCGAAAACCAACTGCTCTACATCAGCATACTTGGCGGTTTTATCAGCGGTATTGTGGTTGCAATCTTTCCTGGAATAATTGTTGTGAGTTTTGGGGCAAGTGTATTAGTAGGCCTATTCTATGGTCCTCTCTTCCCTGGGATCATGGCTATGGCGTCACGACAGTTTGTCAATAACATCGGCATTGTCTCAAGTGTTATGCTCGTAAGCACAGGGACTGCTGCGATGGTCCTACCGGCGCTTATGGGTATCTTGATTCCCGTTATTGGTATCAATTGGGTTCTGGTTTTCCCAGCGTCCTGTTGTCTACTGATAATTGTGCCCCTTTTGCTTGCAATTCACCGGCAACGATACTCGTTGCATTTGCCAGATAGCGACATTACAATCAATGAGGAAACGTCATTATCGTCCAAAATTTAGTTTATTGCAATAGGTAGCAAATATGAAAGCAGTACAGTTTGCCCAATATGGCGGTCCCGAAGTCTTGCAGGTGCATGATGTACCAGATCCAATTGCTGGCCCGGAAGACGTATTGATTCAGGTAAAGGCCACTACAGTCAATCATTTGGATCTCTTTCAACGCGATGGCAGCAGGCCAGTCCTCACATTGCCATTTACTCCTGGGTTAGAAGCTGCAGGCGTCGTACTTAAAGATAGTCAGGGCTTTCACGCAGGAGATCGCGTCATGACAACCCGGGCAATTGCAGCCAAAGGAGGGGGTGGTTACGCCAGTAGAATAGCACCTCCTGCAACTGATCTAGTGCGCATTCCCGACTCGGTTTCATTTGAAGAGGCAGTGGCAACAGGCCTCACCTCTTCTACAGCATGGGGAAGCTTATTCGATCTGGGACACTTGCATGCTGGGGAGCGCGTCTTGATCTGGGCTGGCTCTAGTGGCGTGGGATCAATAGCTATCCAATTTGCCAAATATGCTGGCTGTTGGGTAACTACAACAACAGGCAGCAGCGAGAAATCCGCTGAATTAAAAAGCTTAGGAGCTGATCTGGTTGTCAATCACAAAGAACAAAATGTAGGCCAGGTTATACATGCTGCAGGAGGCGTTAACCTGGTTATTGAATTAATAAGCACTACATTACAAGCAAGCATTGATGCTTGTTTAAATGACGGGCGTATTGTTCTTATTGGCAATTTAGGAGGTCAGCAAGCGACCGTTGATACGCAAATATGGCGACTTAAGCGCATCCAGGTAATTGGAGGCGGTACGCTTCGCACATCTAAAGAAAATGAAGAGCGCATATTACAACTGGTTGCTGACAAGTTAATACATCCGATCATTGCGCGCAAGATGCCAATCGAGAATGCAGCTGAGGCCCACCATATCCTGGATTCAGGAGAGATAGTAGGAAAGATTGTACTTGTGCATTCTTGGTGATATGAGAAGGAAAATCTATGAGTACACCAACGTATCACTCACTCATTCCTTTGTTTGAAGAATTGCACGGCGAGCGCGTCCTGGTGCGGCCATATCGTGAGAGTGATGCACAGGCATTATTTGAAGCCATGAATGAATCACGTGATCACCTTCGACCCTGGATGCCTTTCGCTGACGCACACCAATCTGTTGACGAGAGTCGGAATTGGATTATCCAACAAATGGCACACTGGTTACTCCGCGATGATCTAACACTCAGCATATGGGAAGAGTTAACTGGTCGCTACCTGGGTGGTACTGGTCTTTATCCCTATGATTGGGGGATTGGCTATTTCGAAATTGGCTACTGGTTGCGTCCTTCTGCTGAGGGCTTTGGATACGTAACGGAGGCGGTGCAGCTTCTCACCAATTATGCGTTAGATTCTCTCAAAGCCAATCGACTGGAAATTCGTTGTGATGAGTTAAATGTACGTAGCGCAGCCGTTCCAAAACGCCTGGGATACGTGTTAGAAGGAAGCTTGCGCAATCATGTGGCCGCTTCAGATGGCAGATTACGCACCACCCTCGTTTTTTCCATGATACCAACAGATCGACAATAAATAATGTACGAAATTCAATGTGAGGTGATAGCATGAAGATCGAAGCTAAACTCGAAGCGTTGGGACTTACACTACCCGAATTATTCACACCCCCTGCGGGAACGATATTACCGTTCTCTTGGGTCCGTGTTCGCGGCAATCGCGCCTATATTTCTGGGCACGCTCCCCAGAATCCAGATGGTTCTCTAGCTCAACCTCTGGGAAGAGTAGGAGCTGAAGTGTCCATTGAAGAAGCTTACCAGGCTGCGCGCTTGATCGCTTTATCAATGTTAGCCAGCCTCAAACGCGAATTAGGCGATCTCGATAGGGTGACTGCCTGGTTGAGAGTCCATGGTATGGTTCATTCAGCTCCTGGTTTTACCCACCAGCCTGCCGTTATCAATGGTTTCTCAGACCTGATAATCGAATTATACGGAAATGAGGCGGGTCAGCATGCCCGCTCAGCAGTAGGCATGGCTGAACTTCCCTTTGGAATTCCTGTTGAGATTGAGGCCGAAGTCGAAATCTCAGAATAACAATTCCCTACGGCTTCACCGCTGTACTCAAATCGTTACGGATAAACAACACCATATCATATGCGCCACCCGTATCACCAATAGCACGTCGTTGCCACCACCACTGCCATATATGTTGAGCAGCCAGACCCAGATTAAATTTGGCGTTCACAGGAGGATTATCACCGTAACTCAGCCAGAGCCCCGGGCCAATCCCACCAGTTGCGGGAGGCTTATATCCCTCATCCCACCAGGTCCGCATCTCGTATTGTTGATACGCATATTTATCAGGATTATTTGCTGCTCCGCCATATTGCTGCTCAAGGCCAAATGGATTATCGCCACCCCCAATGATTACCGGAACATTCTTCCAGCCCGGGCAACCCGTGGGAAAATCGAAGCATACATTTGGATAGTCGCGTAGGTACCAGGCATAGGGCCACGTTGCATCACTGGTCAACCCAATTTGCATTTCGTGCTTACCGCCAAACATTTTCTGATCAAGGGCATCAACCTTCGACATGACGGTATTCACATCAGTTGTAGTCTGGACGTAAACCATCATCTCGTGCGGGCCATCGGCAGCATGCACATACGACACTTCATACATATTATGCACAGTAGGTAGCAACAAAAGCACAGCCATTATCACACCTAAGAAAGAGATACTGGTTGCGAATATACTGATCTTCGTGCGTGCTTTTGGAAATTCCTGTACATAGCCATCGTTAGCATTCAAGTCTACAGCTTCATTTGGAGATGAGTAACGTGCAAAGAGATTCTTCACAAAATTGATACACGTCACAACTGCGGGCTCCAGGCCTATCGCAGCCAAAATCAGCATCGGCATCGTAATGTGGATCATTAGCCATGGCATTTTTTCTGCTGCCCAGGAATAAAGGACGAAATTGCCAACGAACCAATAAACCATAAAGAGTCTGAAGCGAGTAGGCTGCGCTATACTACGGACGATGCCTAATAATCCGAATACTACGCCAACCTGTTCATACAACGGAATCAGCATCAAATAGTAATACCATGGCTGATTGCCACGTGCTACCTGTTGCTGCTGTAGCCAGTAATAGAGACCTTGCCAGAAGCCATCGCCAATCCCACCACGAATATTGGTCAACATGACGCTAAATAGTAGCAGGAAGATAACCCAGGCAACCAGAAGCGCAAAAAACCAGTGCGTCCAGGGCATGGTCAGAATGGTATCCAGTAGGGGTTGCCGCTCAGGATCAACTTTAGTAGCAAGACCTCTTCGTTTAGCCACAGGAAGCTTACCCTTTATTTCACGATAAAGAAGAACCAGCACAAACGCGCCAAGCAAAATGCCTATCACCGGTACAATGGCTACAGTGATGTCCTTCAACCTCTGCACATAATCATTTGCAGCATTGACATTGTTAGGATCAGTAATATAAATCGAAACTGATTTTACCCATGCGAATAAATACTTTGCTGCTATTCCAGCAATCACAAAGTAGATCAATACGGCAACGGGAGCACAAGATTTCGGCAACCATGACACGATTGGTGACTCTTGATTAAAGCGTGAACGCAATGAAACTTTCAAACCGAGTTCCCACGCAATCAATGCTCCTAGAAAACTTCCAAAGACTAATATTGTTAAAAAAGTCGCTTCTTTTGTCGCATAAGAAAATGAAAACCCCGCAGCAGTTATCACCAGCCAGCGCATCTTATGCGTATGTACATATCGCGCGATACCCACAACCATTAGCAATGTAAAGAAAGCCATATAAATGTCTTCACGCGCAAAGCGAGAGAAGTAAACCATACTTGGTGAAACTGCTAGCAAGAAACATGCTAACCATGCGCCGACTTTACCCAGATAATCACGCAAGAAAAATGGAAGTGCTACTATGGCTGTACCCAACGTAGCAGCCAGAATACGTACTGTTGTCGTATTTACTCCATTATCAGCAGCACCTAATAATTGAGAGATTTTGTAGACAAGGGCTATGAAATGGAATTGAAAGGGACCATGAAGAAGAGGAGTGTAGATATAACAACTATAACCTTGAGGGGGAGGATTAACACACCATGTCCAATGCGCCATGTTATTGAGTAACTGTAAGGAATAATATGCATGCAAGCTTTCATCATGATGTAGAGGCTTGTCTCCCAAACCCCAAAAACGCAAAACCGCTCCCAGCAAAATCACACCCCAGAACGGAATCCAGGTAAGCAGTTGTTCGCGTGTTGGCGGAAAAATTTTCCGGCGTTGCAGAACCTCGTCCTCTTCATTTTCGTCAAAGATGACAAGGTCCGAATCAACTACATTCTTCTCGTCGCTGATTGCTTCCTCTACTGTAGTGGATTTATTACCTGAAGATGCGCCTAAAAGCACAAGCTCATGCTCGTCAGATGCCGATTCTGTGGCTGCTGCATCTTCAATTGGCTCTGTTTCAAAACTCTTCAAAGGAACACTCCTCTTAAACTCGCACCCTCATGCTCCGGCAGAAGGCATTATTTCCTGAATAGTATACCCTATCAACTCCCAGGAACCCGGTAAATAGTCACACCATTGGCAGAATAAACCGTCTGCATAAACCCACTAAAGCGATTTAGATTCACCTGCGGATACGTTGTCTTTTCTAAGGAACCCACATAGAGATAGCGAGCATCGTATCGCTTCATCAATGAAAGAACTGTCTCAGGATTCGTATTCGTGTAGATAGCACTAATATCTGCACCCCTGCGGTAGAAATCTGAGGCATTATAGGCATCGTTAAGCCAATTCACTCTCCATTGATATTCATGTCCTGCCCATCCCATCAGCGTTGGCAAACCGGTAAAAGCAGAGATTCGTCCGTAGTCGCTATAGTCTCCACCTTGTTGGCCAAATGCCTCAACGATCACAGGGCTACCCTGGACATGGCTATTAAGCCACCTGATGGCTGAATAATCACCAGGATCATACGATTGCAAATAGTTTAACCCATCAAGGCTATTTGTGCGCTGCATGTAGTGATTTGTACGTTGATAGCTTCCTACGATTGGATAAATCATACCCGCTACAAAAAATACGAGTAAAGCCACCGACCAGACTACCTGAACTCCGCGTCCTACCCACCGCTCCCAACCATTGTAGCGAACGACTGATTGGATGCCTTCGTAAATAAAGTAGATAGCTGCACCACAGGTGATGGAAAGTAAAGCCCAGGCCTGGAAGTAGAACTTAAACACAGTATTCATGCGTGGATAACTGCCAGCAAAGACATCTTTCAAGAAGATTAGTTCAGTCATTGCAACAAGACCAAATGCCAACGCACCCAACAGCATAGTAAACGCTCTTGGACGATCTTGAAGATGATAGAGAGCCAGGGCAGCGCCCAATGCGGCAATAGTGAAAGCTACTGCAGACGTGAGACCATTCTTCAAGATCGCAAATGAAAGCAGAGCTACTCCCAAAACCACTACTGCACTTATCACTCGTAAATCCAACCAATCAGGCAGGGCAAAACGTTTGCGGGTCTGAGTTTGTGTATCATGAAAATGGTTTTCACTATCTGCAATAGGTGCCGAAACCACGCCATGTGGTGCTGTCTCTTCTTCCAACGGTTGATCTGCTGAAGATGTCATACCCATAAGTGGCACCGATACCACATTCAGCGTAAAAGTACCCTCCTCCAATTGTTGTCTTGGAGCTGCTCTAAGTGTACCGCTCGCAGTAG
>DATMNR010000277.1:0-6899 GCA_035568795.1 Ktedonobacteraceae bacterium | reverse complement strand
ACAGCTTCGCCCAAAATCAGTCCATCGCTGAAGAGAGCTGACACAAGGCCGATTTGCTTTGGATACCAGCGGCGTATTAGTACAGGTACAGCCGTTTGAGACATAGTGATGCCGATGCTCAATATTAATGTGAAGAAGAAGAGGGATGGTATGCTTAGCCTGAAAGCACGCAAAAGTGTGCCTGTTGCAAGCAGCCCCAGGCCGATTGAGACACTCAATCGTGCGCCAATGCGCTCTGCAAGCAGCCCTGATGGCCAGGCTCCTACTGCCAGTACAAGTACAGGTAACGCGGTCAGAAATCCTATCAAAGTATAGGAAAGCCCAAGATCATGCTGGATGAGTGGCAAAACAGGAGGCACGCCCAGTAGTACTGAACGCAAATTGAAACCTACAAACGTGATTAAAATATAGGTGAATACTTTTTGCCAGATAGCGGTAATAGGCCCAGTCTCTGAAGGAGGAGCCGCATGTTTCACGTTGGTCTCCAATGCCAGGATGTCTTGTAAAGTACTTCACTATATCACAATGGCATCCTGGATCATCGTTCAAGCGCACGTCCAGGTTGCTGAAACATGCCCCTTTGATGGTTGGAAACTACTAAGTATTCCCACCAGATCAGAACTGACCGTACCAGCCTTACCGCCGTTAGTGATACTGATACTCACGGGAAGTCTTCCATCATTGACTAACGCAAGATTATTCGCGCTACGTATGAGATCAACTGTGAGGTGTGAAGTGTACATTCCAGGGCCTTTATAGGAAAGTATACCTATGAGAAACTTATACTGAGTGCCTCCAAGAGTACCATCGACTTGCATGACATATGTATTCCCTTGAGTGACACCACAAGCAAGGAATATGGTATTTGTCATGGTTCCAGAAACATCTCCGGTGAAACTGAAATTGCCAGTCGATTGTCCAATTGCTTGCCGTGAAGATTGGGACGTTGTTACCTGGCAAGGAGTGCCGGTAGAACCACCACAACTTGTTGTGTTGGCAGAATGGCTGCTACTAGTGTTGGATGTAGCTGGGAATATAGCCGTAAGACCTGGTATGTGAGAGCGAAATGCGAACGCGAAGGTAATAGCGCCAACCGCTACTATAACTACTCCAACGGTGATGATAAGGATGGTCTTTGTAACACCTCCGGTAGCCGATTTGGAGGTAGAACCGATTTTATGGGTATTTGAATGAACATGATGTTGATGATGTTCGTGGTGAAGATGGTGTTGTTTCTCAGGATGTTCATGTTCAGGTAACTCGTGACTTTGTGTGCCAGTTGTCTGAGCATAATGTGGCATTGGCTGGTTTATCCAGGACGATGGTTGAGGTCCAAAGTTTGCTTGTTGCCCTGGTGATGGAGCTGCATAAGGTGAAGATGGTGTTGGGCCGACAACAGTGGAAGGTGGCGCCGAACCCGCCATCCCCGTTGGTGTACCCTGAATGGTTGGCACACTATTGAATGAAGGAGTGCCCTGTACCGTGGGCGCTTGTCCTGCAGCCGAATATCCCTCTGTCCAAAAAGGGATAGGTAGGGGAGGTATTGCGCCACGTCGTCTCTGCTCCTCTTCATCTTCCCAGGCTGTTTGATATCCTTGTTGAAAAGGTGAAGTAGCTATAGTAGATGCGAACTCATCAGGTGAAGAGGCGAACGTTGGTGAAGCAGTATCAAGAGCCGTGCCAGAAGTAGGCGCTCGTCCACAATTCCCACAGAAACGAGCATTTTCGGGAAATACATATCCACAAAAGTGACAGCGCTGCATAGTCGTTCCTCCATACAAGAAATTTGCTACAATAGCCTATACGAATCACTCTCGGCACTTTTCTACCCTTATTGACTATATCGATGGAGACCACTGAGCGTAACGCACCAATTGAACGGTGAGAAAAATGGCAAAATGCGAGCACAACAAACTAATGCGGCCCTTTTATTAGAGTGAATCAAAGTAACATAGAAACAATCTAGACTCGTTATGCATCCTGCCAAGTTGAAATCTCATCTAACTGCGCTAGCTGTGCGGCTGTCAGTCTGACATCAAGCGCTGCAAGACTTTGTTGTAACTGGGCTACCGAGTTGGCACCTATGATTGGTGCTGTGATAACTGGACGGGAAAGCAACCATGCAAGAGAGATTGCTGAAGAAGTGCTGCCTATTTCTTTTGCAATGCGCTGAACGACCTCTAGTGTTTTCCAGGCGGAATCATTGTTATAGCGTTTCAACACGGAGCCAGCACGTGCGCTCTCTGGAGTCTCGTTACGACTGTATTTTCCAGTCAAAAAGCCATTTGCGAGGGGACTGTAGGGAGTGACTCCAATCTGGTATTGTTCGCAGATAGTTTTCAAGTCACGTTCAAACTCTTCCCGAAGTACAAGGTTATAATGAGGCTCCAACGAGTCGAAACGTACTGTGTGATGGACATCAGCTTTCCATAATGCTTCTACCAGTCGCCATGCCGGGTAGTTCGATGCACCCATGTAGCGCACCTTGCCAGCACGTTGCATATCATCGAGCGCGCGCAGTGTTTCGTCGATGGGAGTTTCCGCATCGAAGGCATGCATCAAGTAAAGATCGATATAGTCGGTGTTTAAGCGTTGCAACGAGGCATCAATCGCTTCGAGGATGTGTTTGCGTGAAAGCCCCTGATCGTTCGGGCCTGGTCCCATTGGTTGACGAACTTTGGTAGCAAGAATAATATTACTGCGATTATGTCGTTCTTTGAGCCAGCGGCCGATGATCTCCTCGGATTCTCTGCCCGTGTGCCCGGGCAACCAGCGGGAGTAGAAGTCTGCTGTGTCAAGAAAGTTGCCGCCGCTTTCAACGAAGGAGTCCATCAGGGCAAAGGCGGTTTTTTCGTCTGCCGTCCAGCCCCATTGCATTGTGCCAAGGCACAAACTCGATACTTTTAATCCTGTTCTGCCTAATTTGCGGTAGTCCATGATTCTCCTTAGTTATTCAGTATTTACGCATGTATTATGTTACGTGCTAAACGATATAGCTAGTTGAGATCCTTCGCTGCACTCAGGATGACAATAGGTGCCGGGTTGAAAACGCTTACACCTGGATTCCTGCTTGATAGTTCATTATACTTGATGCAGCATGATGCTATAGCTTGATTTATATGGAGTGGGTACATATGCCAGACACGATTGGTTTTATTGGCCTGGGTATTATGGGAAAGCCCATGGCCCACAACTTACTCAAAGCAGGTTTTGCGGTTATTGTTCATAACCGTCACCAGGTGGTGACTGATGAACTTGTTGCAGCGGGTGCGTCAGCAGGCGCTCAATCGCGAGAAATTGCTGCCTCGTGCGATGTGTTGATCACTATGTTACCTGATACTGCTCAGGTAGAGGAAGTGCTTCTTGGTACGGATGGTGTTATCGAGGGTGCGCGCAAGGGACTGATCGTGATTGATATGAGTACTATCTCGCCTATTGTGACGAGAACCCTGGCTAATCGAGTAGCTGAGAGAGGCATTGCGATGCTTGATGCGCCTGTAAGTGGTGGAGATAAAGGCGCTATTGCTGGCACACTCTCAATTATGGTAGGTGGAGAGGAAGATACGTTTCAGCGTTGTATGCCAATCTTTCAGGCTTTGGGCAAAACGGTTGTGTATGTTGGGAAAAGTGGAGCAGGCCAGGTCGTCAAAGCCTGTAATCAGATCGTCGTTGCGCTGGTTATTGAAGCAGTGAGCGAGGCGCTTGTACTTGGTTCAAAGGCAGGGGTCGATCCTGCCAAAATCTTGCAAGTGCTGAATGGTGGTCTTGCTGCCAACCGGGTGATAGAAATGCGGGGAGCAAGTATGCTCGCGCATGATTTTGCGCCAGGAGGGCGTATCAAGACACATCACAAAGACCTTGGGATTATTTTAGAACTGGGTCGTATGTATGGTGTGTCACTGCCGGTTTCTGCTCAGGTAGATCAGATGTTTGCTTCGCTAGAGACAAGAGGAAGAGGTGATCTTGATCATACTGCTCTTTTAACCTATTTAGAGGACTTGGCAGGCCATCAAATAGGCTAATATCTTCGTTGCTCTATACAAAAGTTTGCACTTCTCGCCAGCGGAAACAATCAACGATATGATCATTGACCATACCGACTGCTTGCATGAAAGCGTAACAGATTGTGGAACCGACAAAAGTGAATCCCCGCTTTTTCAACTCTTTGCTCATAGCATCTGATTCTTGTGTTGTAGCGGGAATTTCTTGCAGACTTTTCCAGCTATTCTGTACAGGTTTCCCATCAACAAACTGCCAGATATAGGTGTCGAAACTCCCATATTGATCCTGTACCGCGAGGAAAGAGTGTGCATTTTGTATCGCTGCCTGGATCTTCAGCCTGTTTCTCACAATCCCAGGGTTCGCAAGTAATGACTGGACTTTGGCGTCGTCATAGCTGGCAACTTTGGCCGGTTCAAAATTATCAAAGGCTTGAATGTATGCTTGCCGCTTGTTCAGAATCGTCGACCAGCTTAATCCAGCTTGAGCACCCTCGAGAATAAGAAATTCAAAGAGTTTTCGTTCATCATGAACAGGCACGCCCCATTCTGTATCATGATACTCAATGTAAAGCTCACTGGAATTGCCCCATTCACATCTTTGCTTTTCCATCATTCACCTCTATGGTCGCTTAAAATTGGCTCTGCGCTTCTCCAAGAAGGCATGCATGCCCTCCTGAGCATCGTCAATCTGGGATGTCGAAGCCATAACTTCTATAGCATAGTCATAGGCCAGTGGCTGGGGTAGATCCATCTGGGCGTAATATGCTTGCTTGCCGATGCCTTTTGAAATGTAGCTGCCTCGTGTTGCTGCTTCTAGTAGACGTTGTGACTCTTCTATCAGTTGATCAGCAGGGACAGCCCTGTTTATCAATCCCCAGTCAGCCGCCGTTTGCGCATCGATGATGTCACCCGTGAGCAACATTTCAAGTGCGCGTTTGCGTCCAATGTTGCGGCTAACGGCTACCATTGGCGTCGTGCAAAACCAGCCTCCCTTTCCACCAGGAGTCGCGAAACCTGCTTCTGTAGAAGCAACTGCCAGGTCGCACGTTGCCACCAACTGGCATCCTGCCGCAGTTGCCAGAGCGTGTACTCGCGCAAGAACGGGTTGGGGAATTTCCTGGATGGTATCCATTAATGTCGTACAGACCTTGAGCAATCTACGTACAGCGACCAGGTCCCGGCCAACGACGTCAGCGAAGTCGTGACCCGCGGAAAAAGCTGGCCCGTTCGCAGCTAAAATTACACCCAGAGCGCTGCTCTCACCGACTTCCTGGAAAGCCGACGTAAGTTCAAGCATATGCTTCAATGATAGTGCGTTGCGTCTCCGTGGGTTGTTCATTGTAATGGTGGCAAAATCGCCTTCGTATTCCAATGTAATCAGTTCGTACGACATAGCTTTTTCTCCTTCCGGGAGGGTTCGTTGGTTGTTGTCTTTACTAGAGTTCTATTGGCACTATACCTCAGGATGCTGGGGAAGCGCAAACGGTGAGAGTAGAAAGTAAGGGTGTAGGATATTCCTACACCCGAAAGATTTGTGCTCTCTACACTCACTAGCCTATTCGAGTTCGCATCATTCCGCGCATGGGAGGTGCGTTCGGATCCCAACGGAAGGTGACGAGTGCCAACAACATAGCTAGTAGTGTAAAGCCAAAGAGAATAAGCAATGGGAAGACGACCCCTCCGGCATTAACAGCAAAAGTGGCGTGTTCTGCATCGATCAGGTAGCTGAAAGGGAGCATATGCCCGATCGTTGTGACCCATGAAGGAGCGTTGCTTAGACTATAGAAGGTTGCGCTAGTAAAGATCATCGGCAACGTCACGATGTTGTTCAGCATAGCAACCTGGTTTTCATTCTGCACCAGATTACTGATAGTCAGTCCAAGGAAGGTAAAGCAGAGTATACCCAACACCATGACGGGTAAAAGAATGAGCGCACCTTGCCAACTTAAGGCAATGCCAAAAGTGAGAACTCCGACAATTGCTACCAACGTACAGCTTAAGAGCGCTACAACACCGCGAGAAACGGTCAGATTGGTAATGAAGGTAATGCTTTTATAGGGAGTAGCGCGTAAAAGTTTATATACCCCCTGTTCCTCTGGAAGAGCGATTCGAAGGCGATGCCATTCAAACTGAAGAAAAGCACACTGACCGCCAACATACCTGCCAGTAGTTGCCTCCGATAATCGGGAGAAGGGAAGACAAATCCCAGCACTAGCAGGATAGCTATTGGAAAGACAATGGCAAAAAAGAGTGATATACGATCGCGCAGCGCACCTCTCAAAAGGATGCGAAATGTGGTTAACATTGGTTTATATCTCCTCATTTGTAAGTTTCAGGTACAGCTCTTCAAGCGAGCTAACATTATACTCAGCAAGCAAATCTGTAGGCTTGCCTTCCGCGCGTACGCAACCCTCTACGACCAGCACCACACGGTCAGCCAGTTTGTTAACCTCTTCCATATCATGAGACGTGAAGACGATGGTGGTTCCTGTAGTTGCCAGTGAACGAATCAATTCGCGGATCTCTTGTCGTGCTCTTGGATCAAGTGCGGCTGTTGGCTCGTCCAAGAAAATCAAGCGTGGTTGGTGAGAGAGTGTCAAGGCAATAGCCAGACGTTTTTGCTGACCACCAGAAAGCCGGGATGCTTCTGTACGGGCCACCTCGGTCAATCCACAACTTGCTAGCAATTCGGTTACCTGTTGCTTGCTCAGGCGTACGCCATAGAAGTTCGCGAACAGTGTTAAATTTTCAGAGACTGTGACACTCTGCGGGGGTTAAAACCCCGCAGCTTCTGACACTGTGCCGTAGTCGAGTTCATGAGACATGTGACGTAGCCACTACTCAAAGTGAACTCGTAGTTGGGACGCAATATCGGAGGGGCGCGCACCCATCCGGCGC
>DATMNR010000276.1:0-4154 GCA_035568795.1 Ktedonobacteraceae bacterium | reverse complement strand
TTCCCGTGCCAGAGCCAGAGGCACAGCCATCACAGCGTCCAGCGGCTGATTCTCGTCCCCAGCGTCCAATCAGACGTATGGATCCGAAGGCGTTGGATCTACCAAGAGGTAATCATAACACTCCTCCGGGGGATGTAATCGATATTCCGGCATTTCTACGGAAGCGATAAGTAAAGGAGAGTGTAAGACAACAAAGAGTTCTGCCTGGCGGCACGCCGCCAGGCAGAACTCTTTGTTGTCTTACATCTTTTAAATGCGGGCTATCCTATTGGTAGTTCTGCCCAGATTGCCAGGAATGTCCTCATCCAGGCCAATATGATTGATTACTACACGAGCGCCAGGGATGCCAGTAATCTCCCTCTCCAACAGGGATTTCATCTCAGGATTCGGGACCTCCCCATACAGGCTGACAATATAATTCTCAACCAGCACCGAAAGATTTTTCGCTCCCTCTAGCTTACCCGCAGCTTTCAAGCTTTCGATGTGAGCGTTGAGAGTATTCAGAAGCTCATCTTCAGCGACAAGGAAGTTCATGACATCGAGTACGCCTGGCATCTTACGCAGGGCAGCCTCAACTTCCTTCTTTTGCTCCTCTAATTCAACTTTGCCATACAGTGAAAGTACAACACCCTCGCGCTCAACGAACACCTTGACGGGATGAGCACTCCATGCAGTAGTGGCGACTGTAACAGTCTGATCAACCACATCTTCTGCGTCCTGGAGAACTTTTGTTGCCAGAGGAGTCGGCTTTCCAGTGATCGCAGCCTCGGCAAATGTTGCCGAATACTCTCCGGGTTTGACTTCTTCCTCATGAGTTGCCATCGGATTTTCCAGTGCCCAACCCATGATGCCAATAAAAACGAAAATTGCGCCAACGATAGTGATCCAGGGTACGGAGTTGATAACAACGAAACCTGCCAATGTGACAAGAATTGCTACGCCTACAATAATTGGCCAGAGACTGCCGTTAGGCAAGTGAATGTGGGCTGCTTCGCCTTCAGCAAGTTCTGCTCCCTGGTCCTCCAGCGCAGGCACCGTCATTTCGTCTTCAGTGAGACTCGTATTTTGAAGAGAAGTATCCATGAGTTCTCGCTTTCCTTCGAGGATGTTCACGATCTGCCTGGACACTGTGAATAAATATATGACAGTTATCCTACTATAAGAATAACAGGTATAGGTCTCTCTTGCAAGCGGTTGAACGAATTTTTGTATCAAAGCGCCCTGGACTAAACTTCCACAAAACACCCCCCCTGCAAGAATATACATTTGAGAACTTTTGTTCTATAATATCATTATAAGTAACTAGAACCAACCAGCAAAAGCTGGCTAAGAAAGAGAAATCATCACATGCTTCGAGACGTAATGAAGGAGACGTGGGCTTTTCAAAGTACAGCCCTGGAAGGACATGAAGAGGAACTCCCACAGCGGTTTCAAATGGCATTTATGCAAGGGATTCATCAAGCCCACAAGGAGATACTGCATGAACTGCGCCAAACATTCGTGAAAATCGTGCGTTTGCGATTCCCCTATGTAGCGCGCCTGGCAAAAAAACAGACCGCTGGCATAGAAGATTCGGCAATATTGCGTGACTTGATTGTCAAGATGAGCATTGCGCAGACCGCCGAAGAGGCAGTCGTCTACTTGCTGGAAATCGACGAAGAGGAAGGCGAAGAGGATTGAGAGAAATGTAGTGGCACCCCTGGCGGGTGCCAGGCTCGCTTGTATGAAGTCGACGAAGACGAGGGTCAAGAACCCAATCCCGTTGAACGGGACGGGCTTGCAGAAGCCCTGCTTGACTAGCCTGAGTGCAAACTCCGTTTGGTGAGTCAGGATACCTACAGATGCTTACTCTAGTCTGTAGCTCTATCGTCTCCGGTTAATAGTTCTGAGGGTAGGAACGGTGCTGGAGGCGTAACAAGCTCATCAAACATTGGCGAAGAGTACCACACTTCCGAAAGGATGGTAAACGTTGTGTTCGTTTACGTGTTAAATTGTCACGGTGAACCGTTAATGCCTTGTCACCCCCGTAAGGCACGCCTCCTCTTAAAAGAGGAGAAAGCCAAAGTGGTGAAGATGGTTCCCTTTACCATTCAACTGCTCTATGGCAGCAGCGGCTACACACAAGCAGTCTCGCTAGGGGTTGATGCGGGCACACACCATATTGGTGTCTCGGCAACGACTGGGAAGCACGTGCTTTTTGAGGCTGAAGTGGTGCCACGCACCGATATCCAAGCATTGCTTGCCACCAGAAGGCAGTTTCGTCGTCAGAGACGGAGTCGAAAAACACGCTATCGTAAGGCGCGGTTCTTGAATAGAAAGAAACCTGATGGCTGGCTTGCCCCTTCTCTACAGCACAAAGTCGCTTGTCATCTCAAAGCGATCCGCTTGGTTCACCAGATCTTGCCGGTTGGCAGGACGACGCTTGAGGTGGCGCAATTTGATCTTCAGAAGATACGTCACCCAGAGATTGAGGGGCAGGAGTACCAGAGAGGACCGCAATTGGGTTTCTGGAATGTGCGAGAGTACGTACTGGCCAGAGATGGGCACACGTGCCAATGGTGCAAGGGCACGTCAAAAGACCCCATCTTGCATGTCCATCATATCGAGTCGAGAAAGACGGGTGGTGACAGCCCCGATAATCTCATCACACTCTGCAAGACGTGCCATGATCTCATGCATAGAACGCACCAGGAGCACAAGCTAGAGCGCAAGAGCAGCAGCTTTCGTGATGCAACGCAGATGGGCATCATCCGGTGGTACATCTACGAGCAAGCCAAAGCGCTCTTTCCGAATGTGCATCTGACCTATGGGTACATCACGAAGCATACCCGTATCACGCATGAGCTAGAAAAATCGCACCTGGCCGATGCGCGCTGCATCAGTGGCAACGCTCTCGCCTCGTCAGACGGCACATGGCACCTCATCAAGATGGTCAGAAGAAACAACCGACAGCTCCATAAGGCAACGATCAGAAAAGGCGGGAAGAGGCAGCGTAACACGGCTCCCAAGTACGTGCATGGCTTTCGCCTCTTCGATAGTGTGAGGTATCAGGGCACAATCTGCTTTGTGTTTGGGAGAAGGAGGAGTGGCTACTTCGATCTACGTACCCTTGATGGGACCAAGGTCAGCGCTAGTGCCAGTTGCAAAAAGTTGACGATTGTCCAGAAGGCTACGGCTTGTTTAGTAGAAAGGAGGGCGGCAGTTCCTCCCGTCCCCTAAAGGGTGACGGGAGGAACTGCCGCTTTTGGATGATCGGTTGCGGTTGGTCCCCAGAGTCGTACACGGTGTCTCGTCGCATGCGAGCAGGGGTCTTCCAATTGCAACCGTCTCCCAGGATACAGCAGGACGCAGGAGCGATACCTGATCCTCTCAATCGAGAGAGCGTTCGCACTCGCGGAGGATCTTGCTGAAGAAGACCAATAATGCTGGCTGTGCTCGTTCGAAAGGGAGCGTACACAAAGCTCAGCACGATTTCAACCAGAGGGCAGAACCTGGCAAGGATACCAGGAATGGCTCAAAGTGGCATGTGAATGCCACACGAAAGGAAATACAGGTATGCGTAACAGAAGAGAAGGGCGCCAGGAGAGGCGCGGTGGCGGCGGGGACAAGAGCCATTTTCAGATGCGAGAGAAGATGGTGGCCATCGGCGATGATTTCTGGATCGAAAACGAACACGGTGAAAAGGTATACAAAGTGGACGGCAAGGCCTTGCGGGTGCGCCAGACCCTCATCTTCGAAGACCGCAGTGGCAGGGAGTTGGCCAAGATCCAGGAGCGCATGCTCCACGTCAAGGACAGCATGGAAGTCCAGGGTCCCGGTGGCGATCAAATGGCCATGGTCAAGAAGGCCTTGATCACACCCGTGCGCGAACGCTGGACGGTCAAGATCAAAGGCGGCCCCGACCTGGAAGTGAAGGGCAATATTCTCGACCATGAGTACACCATCGGCGAGGGTCGCGAGAAGGTGGCCGAGGTGTCCAAGAAGTGGTTTCGAGTGCGCGATACCTACGGGGTGGAGATCGAGCCAGGGCAGGACGATATCCTCATCCTGGCGGTCACTGTGTGCATCGACCAGATGGCTCACTAACCAAAAGAACGTATTCAACCGGGTGTTACAGGCAGTTTGGCTGCCTGTAACACAAAAGACGGTACATT
>DATMNR010000275.1:0-2769 GCA_035568795.1 Ktedonobacteraceae bacterium | reverse complement strand
CATCAGATCGCCCTGTGGGCTCAGGACAAGGAACTCGTTCATCGCCAGCGGTAAGAACGTACCCGCTTTCGCCCTCACTTTCTACTTATATCGCACGTTGTATCCCCTCGTCAAAAATACACTTAAGGGCCTATAGAGCGTTTCTTTGGAAAGAAACAGCGGCATCAACTGATTGTGACAACACGAGAGCAGGCAGAGCATAAGGTGATGAGGTTCCTTCATCGCAGCAATATGCCGGTCTTATTCTTAGCCTTATAAAGGAGATACCGCCTATGGCGAACCCGGAGCAACTGGAATATCTTCAAGATACTGCAGAGGAGTGGAATATCTACCGGCAAGAGCATGCAATCACGCATCCCAACTTGAGCGGGGCTAACCTGACCGGCGCTGACCTTACAGGGGCCGACGTGACCGGGGCCAATCTCGCTCGTGTTGACCTGAGTAAAGCAGTCCTGACCGGAGTTGTAGGTCTACCTTTCAATGGAACATAGCAGCAGTGACAAAATCAGAAAATCCATTTTTACGAACCGGCCAACGCTTCCAAAAACGCCTCGAGCGTATACTATGTATAGGTTTACGCTGTGAACCGACGTTGTTGCTCAAGTGATGCCAACTTGTATGCTCTGCGTATCATCGTTCGTATCGTCTTTGCCGAATATGTTGGCATAACGAGCCAGAAGAAGAGGAAATCAAGCACTTTGGTATGGATCTCGAATTTTTTCTGCGCTAGAAGCCGAAGTGGAGAATCGCCTTACAGGAAATCCTGTTCAAAGAGGGCGGCATTGTAGAACATGGGGAGGAGGCAGAGCACCAGGAAGGCTAAGTCGAGATCAAGTCTTCCGAGAGGAGAAAGGACAAAGTGATGAAGAAGCAAGGGGCTCGCGTCCCACACAAAATGGAAATCACTGGCGTAATTCCTACTGCTCTCCTGTTGCTTCACTCTTGCGGAGCACAAATTGCTCCATCGCATTGGCAAACCCTTCCTCATCGTTGGAGGTCGAGACATAGGTGGCAGCTTTCTGTACTTCCTCGCTTGCGTTTCCCATGGCAATACTCACACCACTCTTCTGAAACATGAGCACATCATTCGGCATATCTCCGATGGTCGCAATCTGTTCGGGGGGAATCGCGAGTAACTGAGAAAGCATGAGGACAACCTCACCCTTGTTTGCGTCGGGATGCGTGACATCCAGGTAATACGGCTGAGATCGCTCAGCGGACATGCGTGCACCGCCCCAAACTTGCATCTCTTTCTCACAGCGCGCTACCGCTGGCAGGTTGTCGCTGACGCCCACGATCTTGACCACATGGTCCAGATGGGCCTCTAAATCGGAGACTACCGTTGGCGAAAACTTCACCGTCCATTGCTCCCTCGCGACATGCGGCGCATTCGAGTCCCGAACGTACCAGTCGGTATCAGAATACAGCCAGACATCCAGACCATGTTCACCAATGAGTCGAATCACCTCCGCAGCCACATCTGAGGATAGAAGGTGGCTTGCGATAACGCTATAGTCCGGATTGATAACTACCCCACCGTTAAAGGCAGAGATTGGTTCTGACAGATCCAAAGCGTCGACCAACATCTTCATGCCTTTCGGAGGCCGCCCACTGGTGATCGCAAACAGCACATGTGCCTCACGTAGACGCGCGACCGAGCTGATCGCACGAGCGGTCAATACTTTGTCGTGCGTGACAAGAGTGCCATCGACATCGGCGATCACCAAACGAATAGGTGATGCTTGTACAGGGGGTTGAGTATTCACAAGTACCGCCTTCCTTCCAGTTCTTGATCGATCTACGAGCAACACCGGTATTCGGTGCATCCAGTGTCGTCAGTTTTTCATGAAAGACGTCTCTCTACTGTCAATTTACAATATTTTTCATTCGACCAGTCGATCGGCCGCGCATTGCTCACTTCTTACTGGAGCAATTTGCCCTGAGTGTACAACCATTGGACCATCTCAAGCCGTTTACGCTCCGTACTCGTGAAGAGCGAGGTATCCTCATTGATCCGTTGTCCCAGCCCCATGACAAAAAGCTGGAGGTTGATGCTTTCCCATTCACTCAGGAACACTTCATTTGCACATGTGAGTTCATCAGGTGCCTCTGTTTCCTGTAAAGATATTATAAAACATCTGCTCTTTCCTTTTTACACAAGGCGCTTCAGTTGCACATTGTGCAATTCTATTTCTCCTCCTCATATGGGGATGAATGTTTTCCAATAACACTATATTTTTGCTTCTTGAAGCACAGGTTCCCCAGCCAATACCATGAGAAAGACTTCGACAATTGCGGGATCAAAGGCACGGCCCGCACAGCGTAGCAGTTCTGCTTTCGCCGCGTCTAATGTGCTTGTCGGCCGGTACCGCCGTGGCTCGATCATAGCATCAAAAGCATCCACGACTGCTAGGACGCGCGCCCCCAGAGGAATGCCTTCTCCAGCCAGTCCATAGGGGTAACCCTGGCCATCCCACCGTTCGTGGTGGGCAAGGACGAGTGGAGCTATGTAAGCATAGATCCCTCCTGCATCAATGAGTATCTGGTAGCCAATCTGCGGGTGACGGCGTATGATAGCCCATTCTTGCTCGGTGAGCGGACCGGACTTGTCCAGAATGGCAGCAGGGATGTCGAGTTTCCCAATATCGTGTACAAGGGCTGCTAGAGCTATCAAATGTGTCTCTTTTTCGGAGCGCTGCATCGAGCACAGCCAAGCGTGTCCTCATACCAATTCGCAATCAGGGTTTCACGCCACTACAATGCTTGCGC
>DATMNR010000274.1:0-5548 GCA_035568795.1 Ktedonobacteraceae bacterium | reverse complement strand
GCTCCTTGGTGTTTTCTTTTCTGGTAGTATGCCAGATGGGAGCTTTCTTGTCTTCACCTTCCTCCTTTTTGCCTTAAGTGAGATGTATTGACCGCAAGCGCCCCCACACCTCATCCACACAACCCCTGTCCCTACACGAGGGGTATCTGGCACCCGATAGTTGGTGTAACCCGCGTTATACATTACAATGGTACAGAAAAGACTCATGTATTCAATACTTATTGTGTAGTAAATGAAGCCTGACCAATTGTACTTGTTGTGGTTGAGGTTTCTCAATTCTAAATGTGCAGCGTTGACTGAGGATTATTTAAATGTCCACACTGTCGCATCACTGAATGCTACTTCAGTTGTACCTTTATCAAAACTCCTAACGAGAACCCCTATTGTGCCATTTTTAAAGCTATGGTAAGGATCTGTGACGCTAGTAATATAGTGACGATTCACATACAAATCAAAATCGAACATTTGCACAACAACAGCGAGGGTATATGTTTGTCCAGGTCCAGGAGTAATCAGGTTAGAAGATGATTCTGCTAGCATAATAGTGTCTTTTATATCATTATCGCCTTCATATCGAACAAGACCATAGGATCCATCTCTACAGATATAGAAGTAGTACAACTGTGATTCGTTTTGGGTAATATTATGGAAGGTAACACCTCCGCAATCATGTGCGTTATTTGTATCAAACTTCATCTTGATTTCGTAGGCAAAGTTCGTGAAAGTATGTGTTAGCATCATACAATTATGAAAGTGCTGCAGTGTTGAAGCTTTCCTTATAATTTTTGCAGTCAAGACTCCATCAGTAAAAGAACATTCACCCTGTGGTAAAACCCAGAGAAGAGCTTTGTTTTCTTGATTCAATGAATCAAAAAGGGCAAGTGTTCCATTCTTTGGATGAAGAAAATATGTTGGAAAAGCGTGGTCTGACGTCTCAACAACTGACAGTACAGTATGTTTTGTTACTACATAAAAACCCAGCAGTCCTGACAAAAGAACCAGCATGAATGCTATTACTGCCATTAGTACATGCATCTTTGTTTTATTTTTGACCTGGTGTTTATTAGTCGGAACAGGGGGAAGTGTGGGTCTGACCTCATTGCGGGCAAGTGTACTGGAAACTGGGACAGTATGTTGAAATGTTGGGGTTGTTGGAGAGGCAGCTTCTATTGCAACAACTGGAGCTATATTGATCGTGACTATGAGTGCCCCAACTGGATTGTTATAAGTTGTAGGTCTGCCATAACCTTCCAGGCGAATGATCTGACCCTGGTTTACGCCTGGCGGTATTGTCACAATAACCTGCCGACCATTTGGCAACAGTCTTACCCGATTGGTTCCTGTGTGTGCCTCTAACGCAGTAATAATCAACGTTTGATGTACATTGCCACTATTTAGCACGGCTCGCTGAAATGTATGCGCAAAGGCCAAAGCTGAACTGTATCGTCTTTGAGGGTTCTTCTCTAGTGCACGTAGAAATATGGAATCAAGTTCACCGGGTAAGGTTGAATTTACCTTACTTGGCGGGTCAGGAGGGATATGAACATGTTGATGCCACATTTGTTGATAGCCATTACCCGCAAAAGGAGGTTGTCCAGTCAGCAATTCGTAGACCATTACTGCTAGCGCATACTGGTCAGTCGCGGGGACAGGATGCCCTTCCCATTGTTCTGGTGCCATATACGTTGGGGTGCCACGAATGACCTGACTTTCACTCGTCATCATCATCACCCTTGCAACGCCAAAATCAGCCAGTTGTAGATGTAATTCTCCCGGATAGTCAGCGCTACCTTGAACGAGAAAATTGGAGGGCTTCACATCCTGATGAATAATCTGCCGATCATGTGCATGTTGTAGAGCGAGTGCTGCCTGTTCTACAATACGCTCAATAGCAGCCAGTGGCAGTAGATGATTAGCAAAGTGCGTTCGCTTCCAATCTGCCAATGAGCCAGCCTGACGATATGGCATGACCATATACATCAGCGAGATTCCATCGACAACTTGCTCACCTGAATCGTAAAGTGGAAGTATATTCGTATGATCAAGCTGCGCAATAGCCTGAGCCTCGCGCAAGAAGAGACGAGCAGCGTCTTGCGCAGCATCGGTCTCGGCATAGCGAAGCGCATCGGTATTAATAACTTTTATCGCCACCTGCCGGTGAAGGAGCGTATCTACTGCAAGATATACCTCACCCATGCCACCGCTTTTAAGCAAGCGCACAAGCCGGTAGTGGCTGAGTTGTTGTCCTTCTGCTAACATAGTCTCTCCCCTGACTCAGAAGAAAACAAACTTTTCAGCGAACTCTCAATGATGAAGTGATTGAGTGTTGCTATAAAAATAGACGTTAGAGGTATAGATTACTAAAATTCTTTCTTTCGCAGTTCTTCTCCAAAGCTTATCAAATGTCGATGTGTTCCTGTTTTGTGCGTGCCTGCGGCTCACTTAATATGTGGATCTTACACACTTTATGTGAAGGATGAGCTAATATTTCTGACCTTGTGAGATCTTGATCAAGAGAAGAACACAAATGAGTGATTTGGTTTGTCGATGCACTGCTCGCCAAAAGAGAGCACATCCCATCAAACTGAAAAATATCAGATCTGATATGTTCGTCATTCTGCTATAATAAAGCCAATGATTTACTCGCGAAGTGAAAGAATGCTCGTAGCACGCTGTATGGTTATGATTGTGCATAGCGCATTACATCATTGGGAAGGATGAATTGCAGAGATGGATCCTGAGTCTGTTTTTCCTGCTTCGATAAGCGCTTCACAGGGGTTCGACCTGTATCATGAGCTTGGTGGGATTGACACCTGCCGAGAACTCTCTGCGGCCTTTTATGCCCATGTTGAACACGATCCGGTTCTGCGTCCTCTGTATCCACCAACCCTCAAAGGATGTCCTATCGAAACGCTTGCTGCCTTCCTCATCCAGTTCTTCGGCGGACCAGACGAGTATGCGCAACGCCGTTGGTCGTTGAGCCTGCGAGAAGCGCATCTCCGTTTTGCCATCGGACAGAAGGAGAGAGAGGCCTGGCTCAGCAATATGTTTCAGGCGGTAGATGAGGTGAACATCAAGGAGCCGATGCGAAGCGCCTTACGCTGGTTTTTTGCCCAATCGTCGGCCTTTTTCATCAACCAGCCAACAGAGGCAGCAAACGAGTCTCCCTCACTCCTGGAAAGCTCCATCGGACACCAGAATGAGTCGGAGACCTCTCACATTCACCAGGAGATCGCCGGGCGGTGGCAGGCACAACAGATGCTAGAGCAGATGATAGCCGCAGTTCGACAGGGAAACGCAGATGCTGTTCTGGTATTGCTAGAAAGTCCTGTTGTTCAGGCCTCCGTTACCAGGGATCGCGCAGCATTTCTGAGTTTTCTTGCGATCCTGAGCAGCAGTAGTCAGCGTGCTCTGCTGGACTATGTGTGCCAGATGCTTGTCAGCGACCCTCTCCTGGTGCAGGAGCGCTACACCTATGATCGCACGCTCTTACACGAGGTGGCATGGCAGGGAAGTCTCCTTATTGTGGAATTTCTTCTGAACCTGGGGGCGGACCCCAACGCGAGAGACCAGTGGGGGCACACCCCGCTGTATTTCGTAGGCAATGCGTCTCATGGGTCAAATGGCGCAAATGTCGTTCATGTCCTGGCCCAGAGTGGAGCGAACGTCAATGCTCAGGAGAGGCTGAAGCACTGCACTGCACTCCACATGGCAGCGCGACGGGGAAACATCGCGGTCGCCGAAGCCTTGCTGGACTGCGGAGCTCATATAGAAATGAGAGATAAGCTGGGAGATACGCCCTTGCATCGTGCTGTCAAGTGCGGAAAGACGGAGATGGTTGCTTTCCTTCTCTCTCGTAGAGCCGATGTCCATGCAGAAGGGAAGGGAGGGCTGACTCCCTTGCAGATCGCACGAGGCGCACACATGAGACAACTCCTGCAATCCTCTCGCGAATGAGAAGCCACAAGTAAAGAGAGGCTCTCAAGCAGATAGCCCTTAAGAGCTTGGAAAACACGCTACCCTCCACATTGGACATCGGCCATCTGACGGCTGTAAGAGCTGTAAGCCCGCGATGCATTTGTGCCACTGATTGGGCATCAGGTGGATATCTGAGTTGAAACCGCAGAGATAGGCGGAACGTATGGTATCGAACAGTCGAGAAAGAAAATACAGGATAGGACGAGTATAGGTATGCGCGAGCCACCAAATATTTCAGAGGATCGTTTGCAAGCCTGTTTGCAGGACGAGTATAACCTTTCCATCGTCAGGCTCGAATTTCTTCCCAGGGGACTGGATTTCAAGGCAGGAGTATATCGAGTGGTGAGCGAGGAAGGAGTTCCCTATTTGCTCAAGGTTACCTCAAGACCGCTCTACGAACCAGGGTTTTTTGTTCCTCGCTACCTCAAGGATCAGGGGATCACGTCGGTCGTAGCTCCAATTCCTACTAATAATAAGACATTGTGGACGAAAATCGAGGATTGGACCTTGATCGTCTATCCCTTTATCGATGGGGATACAAGTTGGACAGGAATGACGAATGAGCAGTGGAAGGAGGTAGGGAAAATCTTCAAGTGGATTCATAACGTACGGCTAAAACCTGAAGGCTTCTCTTCACTCAGAAAAGAAACCTTCGATCCAACAGAATATGTACAATGGATCCGTGACTTTGAGTCACAACACCTGCATGTACGAGAAGGCGAAAGTGAAAATGAGCGCGCTCTTCGCGACTCCTGGGTGGAGAATCAGGCAACAATTCACACAGCTGTGACCTTTTTAGAAAAGTTGTCAGCGTTACTCCAACCACAAACTTTCCAATACGTTATCTGTCACGCGGATCTACATCCAGCTAATCTAATTCGCGATGATACCAATGTATTCGTTATCGATTGGGATGAAGTGATGCTAGCACCCAAAGAGCGTGATTTCATCTTTATCAGGGAACCACAAGCAGATGCATTTTGGGAAGGATATGGAAAGCGAGAGATTAATTGGTTGCTCCTCTCCTATTACCTCTGGGAAAGGGTCGTTCAAGACGTAATCGTAAATGCGCAAGATGTGTGTTTCAGGGAGGATTTGGGAGAAGAAACTAAAGCAGAGATTGCACAGTTGTTTCGTGATTACATGGAGGATGGAGGGAACGAGGTCGCTGCTGCTTATGAGGCCAGCGCCCGTCTCGCCATGTGACTTCACTATTCACGAAAGGAAATGAAACTGGGGTAGTGAGAGAATTTGAAGCCGATCTGCTAAGCCCAACCAAACATATCTAGCGTGCTCCAAAGCTTCATCATTCTTCAGTAAACAATCCGAACGAAATCTATCTCGTTCAAAACTGGTTCTTTTCATGCAGATTAATTGATTACTCTACCTTATCAGGTTCTCACTCCCTTTCCGGCCTTTTCCAGCTTCCTTTTTAACCATAGGCAAACCCCAATATTCAGGTTGACAAATCTCTAATATCAATTTATAATAATGAATGAATGTTCATTCACTTGACCGAACAATCGTTCACTTAGCAAATGGCTTAGTTATGTTGTATAAAAGGAATTCA
>DATMNR010000273.1:0-15374 GCA_035568795.1 Ktedonobacteraceae bacterium | reverse complement strand
GCCAGACCAGCCATACCAACGACCTTTGCATGCTTTCCATTGAAAGCATTATTCTCACTTGCCTCATCGATTTCTTGTCTGGGAGTGGGAGAGTAAGAATTCGGAGACGGGTCAAGTGATCCGTTTACAGCAAGTGAGGAGATGTTTTCTTCCCCGGCATGGCTACTGGACACAGAAGCAACTGCAACGGGGGAAGCAATGTCATGCTTGCGGCCAAATCCAAACAGTCCTCTTTTAGCTGATACTTTATTAGTTCCCGAAGCTAGAGTTTCTAGCCTGATCGATTGTGAAAAGGCTTCTAATGAAGAGTAAACGGGAAAGCGTCTTTGGCGAGCATACTCAGAAGGACCAGGACCACTATGTGCTATAAAGACTATCTCGGCTTTGAGACCACGCCGCATATTTTTAAGCCCCTCAAAATCAACTGGCCTCTGAAATGCTTTGTTTTGATCAGGCAATACAACAATCACCTGTTTAAAACCAAGTTTATCTTGAGTCAATATAGCAGTTAAAACACTTTGTCTGTCATCGTTAGGAGCTACATATATCACCCCGATACTTGCGCTGCGTGGGTCACTAGGGCCTAGGAGATCTGTGCCGTCACCCTGTCTCATCGCTCTAATCCCTCTTTACACCTTATTTTGCAAATATTTCTAATGGTAACATTTTACACTATATGAAAGAAATCGCAAGTACATAAGGGATTAAACGCAAGAATATCACCTTTTTGCCAGCTTATTGAAGCAGGAGCAGTAACTACAGGGGTAAAAGCGAGAAGTCAAAAAATGCTGATTAAAATGAACCCAGACACATGTAGGTGCCGATGTATCGCACACACCGCCGATTCATCGGCCATTGCGACCTTTGGTGCAGGTTCTCATGTCCGCATTTTAGAGTGGCTGTGCATGACATCCGAGGAAACGATTTCAAGCGATTTTTGTGATCGCCAGTGATCATTTCGCCAACAAACTATCTAGGTCCAGCGTTACGAACTTCTTCACTGGGTAACGTAAACTGCGCGAAATTCTTTTTGAATCGCTCAGCTAGATCTGTAGCCTGACGATCATAAGCCTCTTTGTCCGCCCAGGTATTCCGAGGTATGAGTATGTCATCGGGAACATCAGGACAAGTTGTTGGCGAGATCAAACCAAAGGTCGGGTCTGTAAACATTTCGACCTTGTCGAGTTCTCCATTAATCGCAGCCCTGACCATCGCTCGCGTAAAGTTGATATTGATGCGTTCACCTATACCATAGGGGCCACCACTCCATCCGGTGTTCATCAGATAGCAGCGTACACTGTGCTTTTCTATCCGTTCGCGTAGCAGATTCGCATATTCTCCAGGACGCAGCGGCAAAAAGGCAGCGCCAAAACAGGAACTGAAAGTTGCCTGTGGGGTTGTAACACCTTTTTCCGTTCCAGCAAGTTTCGAGGTATAGCCAGACAGAAAATAATACATAGCCTGCTCTGTTGTAAGTTTCGAAATAGGTGGTAGAACTCCAAATGAATCAGCGGACAAGAAAATGATCACACTTGGATGCCCTCCCCTACCCGACTCGATCACATTATCGATAAAATCAACTGGATAGGCAGCACGCGTATTCTCCGTAAGTGAGTCATCGCTATAATCTGGTTCACGCGTTATTGGATCCACCACTACGTTTTCGTATACGGCACCAAAACGAATAGCATTCCAGATCTGCGGCTCATATTTCTTTGAAAGATTAATGCACTTTGCATAACATCCACCCTCAAAGTTGAAGATACCATTATCGCCCCAACCATGCTCATCATCTCCAATCAGAAAACGACTCGTGTCGGCCGAAAGACTTGTCTTCCCTGTTCCTGAAAGCCCAAAGAAGAGTGCAACGTCGCCTGCGTTTCCAACATTGGCTGAGCAGTGCATTGGTAACACACCCTCAGCAGGCAGCAAGAAGTTGAGAACAGTAAAAATGGACTTTTTCATCTCTCCTGCATATTGCGTACCAGCGATCAGTGCGAGACGCTCTTCGAAGTCTAAAATAATCGCCGTTTGTGAGCGAGTACTATCTATACGTGGGTCTGTGTGAAAATTTGGAACACAGAGTATCGTAAATCCAGGACGCTTCGTGGTCAAATCACTTTTATCTGTTCGTAAAAATAATTGGCGGGCAAAGAGGTTATGCCAGGCAAATTCGGTAATCACCTGAAGCGGCATACGATAATCAGGATCCGCCCCTGCAGCAGCATCAAGCACATAGACATCTCGTCCCTGTAAATAAGCCGCGAGGCTACGCCGTACGCCGTCAAATGTCTCGGGAGACATAGGATGGTTATACTCGCCCCACCAGATCTTTGTTGCTGACTCTTCATTCGCAACAATAAATTTATCCTTAGGAGAACGACCCGTATGTGAACCTGTTGTAGCAGCAAAGGCGCCATTGAGAGCTAAAATACCCTCATTACGTGCCAAAGCATGCTCTACCAGAATAGCAGGTGAAAGATTCCAGTTAATATTGCCTAAGTTAACCAGCCCATATTCTTCCAGGGCTTTTCGGCTCATCATTATCGCCATAGTTTTTTCTCCTAATGATTCAGGGTACATCGTCAACTACAATGTTATCATTGTACGCTTCTCAAGGTACAAACAACGCTCTTTGTATCCCTATTTATTTAAGTCTATCAAACATATTACGGCTGCGCAAGATAAAAAGTGGCTATTAATTTCTGTACGCGCTTGTCACTTTCTAAAGCAGATCGATACAATAGAACTGAACAGCTTAAAGAGGAGGCAACTATGTCTTCTGCACAAGGTTACTTTAATCGGGTGTTACCAAATTTGCCTACGTTGTTGATGACGATAGAAATTCTTCGTGCCTGCGCACATAAGCTACAAATTTGTCGCCCCTATCAAATTCATTGAGAAACATTCCAAAACTCGTAAAACCAGGTGAAAAAAGTAATACATCACCCTGACAAGTGAGCGATATAGCGGTATCCATTGCTGCAGTAAAGTCGTCAAAGACACCACGTATAGGATCTACTATCCCGAGTTTTTGCATCGCTTCCTGTATTGCTTGCAGCAATTCATCAGTGCCTGTGCCCTTAAGCAAGATTACATCGCGACATTTTTTCACGATTGTCTCTGGCCAATCCTCCAGAGGCAAAAATTTTGTGTTGCCCCCTGCTACCAGCACTATCGGTGCGTCAAAGGCATTCAGGGCTACACGACCCGCCACGGGTGTGGTACTTGTTGTATCGTTAATATAATGTACGCCATTCATAACCGCGATTTCTTCCAATCGCTGAGCAACACCCTGAAAATTTCGTACAGTAGCCCCAATAACCTCATCTGGCACGCCAAGCAATCTCGCCGTTGTCGTTGCCAGCATGATATTCTCCAAATTATGTTTCCCGATCATGGGTGTTTCATAAAATGTAAAAGGGAACACGAGTTGTGGTGCATGGCGTGCAAAGCTACACCGGCGTTCCAGACTTGTATACCACGTTTCAGCCTTGGCTCCCTCTCCAAGACGGCGTGTCCAGAGATTATCATAATTAAATATTGCCAGGTCAGTTTCATGCTGATAACGGAAAATATTGGCTTTTGCCTCGGCATATTCCTCCATACCAGTATAAGTATCCAGATGATCAGGAAAGATATTAGTCATAACAGAAACGAATGGACTTATTTTGTGCGCACCAAGGCCTTCAAGTTGCCAGCTTGACAGTTCCAGCACTACGAATGTCTCCTGTGAAATAGTTGGAAGTAGCGAAAGGGTTTCTACGCCAGAAACGTTGCCTCCTATTACTGTAGGCATACCATTGGCTCGCAATATGTGATAAATAAGCGTGGTAGTCGTTGTTTTACCACGTGTTCCGGTTACGCCGATAATCTTTCCCGGACATTCGTGGAAGAAAAGTGCGATCTCCTGTTCGATACGTACGCCATTTTCACGCGCCATACGCAAGTAAGGCGAGTCTCGACGAACACCCGGAACATGGATGACTACTTCAGCCCACAGAAAATCTTCATTGCGATGTTCTCCCAACACATACTCAATAGGCAGACCTGTAAGTGAAGCGATGCTCGGCGCAAGAATCTCTGCTGATCGCAGATCGGTAACACGCACAACAGCCCCTTGTTGACTAGCATATCTGGCAGAAGCAATACCCGATCCATGCAGCCCTAACCCCATTATCAAAACACGTTTACCACGCAAATCCATATTCTTGCTTCCTTCATGAACTGTCTTCTCAAACGATGCTGATGTATGATACCAGAATAGTTTCCATGGTACAAATTAACACTCAAGTGAAAAAATCACTCACAGTAATGTTACAAAGTAGCGTTCACATACTGCAAAAAAACGCTATAATATAGTCAGATAGCATTATTCCATGAAATTTGATTGTCTTTCACTCGCGAGTTCCTTGATTAACTCGAAATTGGTACCTGGAAATTACACATTTATGAATTCAGTACAGCCCGCGCTACTCGAACACATCCTGGAGCGAATGCCGATTGGAGTCGTCATCCTCGACTGTACCAGCCTTCAAATTCTGTATATAAATTCATATCTACAGTCATTACTTCCTTTACCCTGGCGTTCCCAGAGCCTGATCGAGCATAGTTTGCGGGATATAGTGCCAGATGCAGAGTACAAATTAGCCGAGCCAATCCTACAGGAAGTTTGCTCAACAGGTAGAGGGGTAACGTTCTCCGATATCCCTCATGAAGGTTTTTTAGAAACCAGAGGTCGCACGTACTGGCAAATTTCTATCGAACTTTCCCAAAGCACGCTAGTTAGCATAATGACCGAAGAACAAGACGAGAAAAAACTTCAAAACACTGCACATAATATACTCATTACCATCAAGGATGTAACTCACCAGGTACGCTCGAGCTTGCATTTGAACGCTATCCACCAGATTTCTTCTGCCATTTTAGAACGGTTTACTCTTCCACAAGTTCTTGACAGTATTCTGCAGGCAGTACAAGACCTGGTAGGTTCTACGCGTTGCGCTATCGTGCTGCTTGAGCATACAGTATCAGTGAGCAATCAGGAGAAAAATGATCGTTTAGATAAAAGCGCACCCACAGCCGTGATTGCTGCCCAGAAAGGCCTGCACCTCAGCTCTCAGAACTGGCATTCGCTCGTGAACGAGCAATTACTTCTCAGTCAGGTTCTACACAGCCACCACTCTTTGGCTATTCCTGATACAGATGCGTGGCCCAGCATCAAGTTTCCCTTGCTTGATGATAATGGCATACCTCGACGACCAGGTTCAGTATTATGTGTACCCATTTTCGAGCCAGATCCTCCCACGCGTGCTGGAAACAATTCCTCTTCGCATATAGAATACACTCCAGATAATAGTTTTTCTAAGAAAGCGATCTTGGGAACAATTGAGGTGTATCATAGACGAGCACGTGGTCTTCCCATCGAAGAAGTAGAGTTATTGGAGCAATTTGCCCAACAGGCTGGCCTCGCGATACAAAATGCTCGCTTACTCCTCAGCGTCGATCAACTAGCACAGGTAGCGAGAGAGCAAGCCCATCAGCGTGAGAATGTCATGCAAGCCATCCCCGATGGTGTCATCATCTATGATTCGCGCTGGCACATTGCCGAAACGAATAATGCCATACGAAATCTTTTGGGTTGGTCGGAAGAGGTGAAAGGGTTGCACATCAGTGAGGCTTTGAGTCGAAGTACCGCCATTTTTCCATTTAGCTCTCCCTCGATTACTGATCTTGTAGATGAACTTGAACGTTCTCCTCAAGAGAAACGGGTCGATGAATTCAAAATGATTGGTGCAGATAGACAGCATTACAGCATCCGTCGCTCAAAAGCTCCTATACAAGACGATTCTGGCAAAATTTTTGCCTATGCAGTTGTCTATCATGATGTCACAGTACAGGCAACTGCAAGAGAACAGATTGAAGCTCAAGTTGTTGCTCGCACAAAAGAATTGGCCCAACAAAATCACGCCCTACAAGCCGCTCAAGCTGCACAAGAATTAGAGAGTGCGCGCTTGAGGCTTCTTGTGAAACGATTACCATCAGGTGTAATGCTCATTTCGGCCGGTGACAAACGCATTTCTGTCATTAATCATCAAGCAGTAGAATTACTGCAACATATGGGAGTTCCAATTAGCACTATTGATGACCCTGACCAGTTTGCTGACAACACTGTCGGTCTGAATATTGAAGATGCTTTTCGTGCTATCACGCTTTACAATACTTCAGGGTCGATTATTGCATATGAGGAGCAGCCCTTATTTCGCGCTTTACAAAATGGAGAAGCAAGTGAAATCGAACTGCGTATAACTCAACCTGATGATCAGAAGTTTTTTTTACTGATTAGTGCTGCGCCTCTATATAATTACGATGGAAGGATTACCGATGCTGTCTTAGTCTTGCAAGATTTCACAAAACTGAAGACTCTAGAAAGAGCGCGTGAGGACTTCTTTACAACTATGGCTCACGAACTGAAAACACCTCTCGCAAATATCCGTGCCCATTTAAGTGCCCTTCAGGCCGATGATTTCAAATGGTCGCCCCAGGCTCAACACAATTTTCTGGAAACTGCCGATGAGCAGGTTGAGCGCCTGGTTGGTATGATCAACCATTTTCTTGACGCCTCACGCATTGAAGCCGGTGCTTTACGCCTCGAACTCGAACCAATTCTGCTTCCTGAGATGTTTGAAGACCTGCAAGAGCGCCTGGAAGCTTTGATTACCTCATCCCAACGGCATTTCGAAATTCACGTTCCTTCTGACCTTCCTGCTGTACAAGCAGACTACGAGCATATTATGAGCGTACTCACCAATCTTCTAAGTAATGCTTTTCGGTTCGCTCCGGAGAGGGATACTGTCCGCCTGGAGGCCGAGCCAATTTTTGATCCATCGAATGATCAAATAACGGAGGTTGAGATACGAGTAATTGATCGGGGCCCTGGTATCACCGAGGAAAGACAGGCTGTCCTGTTCACACGCTTTAGCACCTTCGCCGCGTTGAGGCGACCAACAGCAGAACGGCCAGGACAACCGATTGCAGAAACGTCGCGAGGCAATCCTCGTTGGAGCCCCGCAACAGGACTTGGCTTGTACATTAGTCGAGGTATCATCGAAGCCCATGGTAGTCAACTTCGGCTGAAAAGCAATCCGGGAGAAGGCGCTACTTTTGCGTTTACTTTGCCTGTAGCGACATCGTCCAACTTCGTGGTTTGATGAGGTGACTTTGATGTCTATTTCAGATAAAAAGGTTCGTGTTCTGTGTGTTGAGGATGATCCACAATTACGCACATTTCTCCTGGCTCAGTTAAAAGCCAGGGGCTTCCAGGCACAAGCCGTAAGCGATGGTGCTCAGGCTATTGATCTGGCAGCCATTTTTCAACCCCAATTGATTCTGCTAGATCTCTCTCTTCCGACTTTGGATGGACTGGAATTTCTGAGACGTTTGCGGGAATGGAGTAAAGCGCCTGTTATTGTGCTATCTGCCCGCGACGAGGAACTGGTGAAGATTAAAGCTCTTGATGAAGGAGCCGATGATTACCTGACCAAACCTTTTAGCTTGAATGAATTGCTTGCACGTGTACGTGTAGCTTTGCGTCGAGCCGATGAGACCGAGCGTCTCCGAAGTGGTACGACAGGCAGCGACCTACAACGTCCTGTTTATAAATGTGGCGGAGAAAATGGACTTGTGGTCGATTTCGCGCATCGTGTAGTTCGCACTGGTGGGATAGAGGTGCATCTCACTCCCACTGAGTATGACTTGCTCTGCGAACTTAGTCGCAATGCAGGAAAAGTCTTGACACACCGTGAACTTCTACAGCGTGTCTGGGGTCCAGATTATAGCGGTGAAAATACGTATCTGCGCACCTTCATTCGTCACCTGCGCCGTAAGTTAGAACCTGATCCAACGCAACCCCGCTTCTTACTCAATGAGTTGGGAGTGGGGTATTTTGTCCCACCCTCTGATTCCCAGGAATTGTAAGCCTCAATCCTGACGAAAATCTTCACACAATTTTCACAACAATGCATATTATTTCACATCATTGTCACTAATTATCGGGTACACTCCTACCTAAGAGAGCGTGATTCTCTCTATTCCGCACCGGCGGTCTACCGCAATATTATTCTCAACCTTTGCGGGAGAAAAATGTAAGGCATGCAAGACAATAAAGCTGCATACACGCTGCCGGATGGCGGTGATATGAGTATTTTGAACAATTCAACACCCTATGAAGATCAGAGTTTCACGAACTCGATGCAACAACAGGCTCGCGACCTGGATTCGTCCTACCATATACTTGTTGTTGAGGACGATTCATCGCTAGCTAATTTGGAAGCAGGTATTCTTAAGTCCCAGGGCTATTTGGTGGCGATCGCAAGTAATGGAGAATTGGCCATCACAATCCTTGAGCATGATGTGCCAGATCTGGTGTTACTTGACCTGGATCTCTCTGGCACAATCAACGGTTGGGATGTATTACAAATGTTACGTAGCTATTCCAGTACGCCTGTATTGCTCACCAGCGCTGAATCGTCAGTGAACAGACAAATTCGTGTTCGTGGCGAAAGCAGGTCTACTCTGGACCTTTTACCCAAGCCATTTCTTATGCAAACACTTCTTAAGCGTATCAAACGCATGTTAACGATAGCACCTTACTAGCTGTTCTCAGTGAAAAGGAGGTTCATATGGACCGCAAAGAAGAACGAGACATTGTGCGTAGGGGAAGTTTGTCAGAGGGAGAAATGAAACGATTGAGTCAACTTCGAAGAGTTCACCGTGAAAGGAAAAGACTCATCGAACTCGAAGAACACCGGAGGCTAGAATTTATTCGCTGGCTGGTTGTCAACGGTAAATTGACAGATCAGGTTGCTTCTTAAAATGATCTGGACTGGTGATCTTCAAAGTTGAAATGGGTAGTAGTGGAGTGCATCTGCTCTCCATGCTACAAGTTGCGTGCCTGCGGCCTATAACACTGTCAGGTTAGGTGAGCTTAGCATGCGGTTGTAGAATCGACTTACTACATTTTGATCAACGCGCTTACCAATACGGGCCAGCAAGATATTTGCAGGCTCCATCCTCACATTTGGTTCGGTCGTTGGATATTCGACAAAACTCTGTGTTGCGAATAAACGTGTAATCAATTCGCGATAACGGTAAACATTCAGTCCTAGATCTTCAGTATCCCAATGCCAGGATAAACCAATCGCAAACAGAATCATGTCTTCCAGAGCATCAAGTTCTAGTGCAAAAGCTAATAAATCACGTGCGACACCCATTTGACGCCAATTTGAACTAACTTCGATTGCCACCTCGTACACATTATCCAGGCCTTCCCACCATTCATCGCCAGGTGCAATAGTTACTTCACCTACAATCTCACCAGTAGGCGTATGAGCCAGTGCGAGCGCGCAGTCTGGTCGTTTCGAAATATTAAGCAGAAGTTGATGTTCGCGATCGGGCAAACGAGCAAAGGCATGTAAACCCGTATCAGCCGTCAGTCGCTCAACCATCGAGGGAGGACAGAAATCGCGCAAAAGCAAAGGCCCACCTCGTGTTTCAAGCGTTTTGATAGGTGAAGGGGTGGCGGTGCCATGTAAATGTAATAGATCGAAAAGACCAGTCAAAGCAGAATGACGTCGGGTCGAGGGAAATGCCTGTCGTATTGAAGGAGCTAATACAAGGTGACGTACCAGGGCCACAGTACGGCGATTTGAACTGCTAATTGCCCACCTGCGAGGCTGTGCAGGAAAATCCTCTGGCAAATCCTCAAACAATGTTGGGAAATGCGCTGAACCCGGAACGTTACCCATTACCTGCTGTTCTTGCGCCTCTTGTTCCTTTACTTTACTCCACACAGGTCTCCAGCGATTGACCCATGCTTCTGGCAATTCTCTTGGGAGTGTTTGTTCTGACATTTCTGCCCAAACCATACTCCAGGCACGGGGGACCACTCGGTAGAGATCGTAGCCTCCTCCACCTAATGCTACCCATCGACCTTGACAATAAGTATGAGCCAATTGGTGGGCAAGTTTGATTTGCTCCCGAATACCTCTCGTAGTCAGGCTAAGATGTGTCAATGGGTCCCACGCATGGGTATCGCAACCATGCTGGGTAACGATTAGATCAGGAGCAAATGAGAGCACCAGGGGAGACAAGAGTAAATCAATCGCTTCAATATAGGAATCGTCCTCGGTAAAGGGTTCCATAGGAACATTGATAGAATATCCCCGTCCCAATCCATTCCCCATCTCAAGCACATCACCTGTGCCGGGAAACAGATAGCGTCCAGTTTCATGTATTGAGACGGTCATCACACGCGGCTCATCATAGAAAGTTCGTTGTACACCATCACCATGATGAGCATCAAAGTCAATATAAAGTATCTTCGCTTCGCTTGCACGGAGAACGCTTGCGATTGCGACTGAAATATCATTATAAATGCAGAAACCCGATGCTCGTTCAGCCCAGGCGTGATGTAGCCCTCCTGCTGGATGGAAGACATGTAATGGACGCTCATCCTCTGAAACGATCGTGCCATCTTCGGAAATTCCCATCACTGTGTTCAATGCCACCAGTGAACCACCTGCAATCCTGGCGCTAACATCATGCATACGCGGCAATATTGGAGTATCTCCTTCAGCGAAACCGTATTCAATTGCCAGTTGCAAATGTTCGCTATCAAGTGTTCCCACATCGCCAACAGCACCCAGGGTCTGTACTGCGCTAATATAATCACTCGTGTGTACCAGGTTCAGCTCTTCAGTTGTGGCAGCTCGCAATGGCAAGGAACTAGAGGCATCTGTGCTATGCCAGAGACCACATATTTCAAGCAAGTCCATCAAGGCAGCGATACGTCCTGGTTGTAGCGGGTGTTCAGGCCCAAAGTCATAATCTAACTCTTCTGAGTCAAAGATAAGTCTCGCTCTTGAGTTGGATTGTACTTCAGACATGTTCATCCTCTTCACTTAGCGAAACAGCAAACTTGTATTGGATATGCTCCTCTTGTAATCTAGCAAGTAGGGGAGCGGGATGAATAGTTCCCAGGCGCAAAGTTGCTTCAAGAGGTATATTCGTCTGCAGAGGCGCGGCCATTACACTTCGTATATGTATATGTAGTTCATCAGCAAGCAAAAGTGTCCTCGCCAATGGAGTTATGTCGCCAACAGGGAGAGGTATTATCAACTGCATCCCTGGTTCAAAAGCCCCCAGAGAACGTGCCAGTGCCATCAGTAAATCACTGCGCGTGAGCAAACCAACCAGGACGGCCTGCGTTTCTTCCTCGTTCCCTTGCCCCTCGGAAGTTTTTTCTACGTGCTCATATTCAACAACAGGCAGGCAATTCAAGCCTCGTTCAACCAGGATTTGTGCTGCTGCTGCAACGCTTGTGTTAGGAGACACACGGATTGAAGCCCGGTGCATCATTTCAATGACACGTCGTTCTTGCCAGGGATGTTGCAACAAGTCACTGGAACTCCATTTACCCGATGATGCAGCCAGTTCGATATCCTGCGAAGTAAGTAAACCCTCGAGCAACAAGGGTTTGTGAGTTGACTGATTTGGCTCGGACGAGCCCACTGTTTTAGAAGCTTTCACAACCGGCAAATGATGAAATTGAAACTGCCGTAATAAGTTTGCAGCATGGCTAAGGGTATCATCAGGAGCAACAGTCACGAGTTTGGTCGTCATTACTTCGCTAACTATCATAGGACCTTCCCGAAAGCGCATTCTTTCAATCCACAACACGTGGAACGCAGTCAAAAAGCTTTGTCACCGTTAATAATAGCACAAATTCCAACTTCAAAAGACCAAATGCAACCTAACAACAGCCGTTACAACAACTCACTTTTGGTCTTGTTTTCAACAACCATATCTGCTATACTCAGCCTATCCCATTCAAGTGCATTTGTTTCACATTTAGAAAAAATAGATTATCAAACATGCATATACTTTTAACCAGCATATTCAATCAAATCCAGCAGGTAAACCAGATCGAAAAAAGGTTTGGTTTATATTGTATGCACGCTATTAAATAAGTAAAAGCAGAAGCAATAAGTCGCCAGACCTCTCGAAGGCCTGGCGACTTTTTTTGTTTGCATACAACATACTCTTACAAAGGAGAAAAAATGGATAGTAGCTTCTTTATACGAGGTCTTCTTATCGGCCTCTCTATTGCTGCTACCGTCGGCCCCATGAGCGTTTTATGCATCCAACGCACACTGAACAAAGGGCAACTGTACGGTTTAGTATCGGGTTTGGGAATTGCAACAGCCGATGGAGTCTACGGAAGTATCGCAGCTTATGGTCTTACTCTGATTACGAGTTTTCTCATGCATGAACAACAATGGATCCGGTTGATCGGCGGTCTATTTCTCATGTACCTGGGTATAAAGACTATTCTCTCCATACCACCCAAGCGAGCAGCCATACTCAATACGAAAACCAATAGCTATCTCGGAGCATACGCTTCTACTTTCTTATTGACGCTCACCAACCCTCTTACTATTCTCTCCTTTGCAGCCATCTTCGCCGGAATTGGGGTAGGGAGCACAAGTAAAAGTTTTTTTTCAGCAACTGCGGTTGTGCTTGGAGTGTTCTCTGGTTCAACTTTATGGTGGATTATCCTGACAAGCATCATCAGCCTGCTAAGGCAAAAAATGAATGCACAATGGCTCCTCTGGATCAATAGAATCTCTGGTGCTATTATTACGCTTTTCGGATTTGTTGCCTTACTCTCTCTGTTGAGTATCAGATAACAATTTGCAACCTCGTACAATGCATAACGTAATTGTGATGAGTAATGTATACTTTGTTCATGTTGATTGAGGAATAAATCCAGACATTCGTAGGGGCCGATTTATCGCGCCCACCGCCGATTCATCGGCTTTTTGGAGTTGTATATGATTGAAAAAGAAGATATGGCAACTACACCTAGTCCTATCACTCAGGACAATACTACTAACGCCTCATCTACCACGATTCAGGTTCCAGCCACGCAAGAAGCAATCATTCCTGCTACAAACCCTTTTATTGATGTAGACGATTTGGTAACAATGAGGGTTATCAGTGACCCACAGATTTCACCTGATGGTTCGCTCATTGCATACACTGTTCAATCTAACGAAGATTCGAATATCTCAAGTAGTGCCATCTGGTTGATACATAGCCAGGATAGTAAAGCGCAAACTCCAAGGCAATTAACTGGCACAGGTACCCTGAAACATCATGATTTCGCTCCTCGTTGGTCGCCAGATGGTCAAATTCTTGCATTTCTGAGCGATCGAAACGGCACAGCACAGATACATATACTACCCCTTGCAGGTGGAGAAACTCAGCAGGTTAGCAACCTAAATCAGAATATAACTGAGTATAGCTGGCGTCCAGACGGGAAAGCTTTCCTGGCCCATAGTGCGTGGAAATCAATTGATGACCTCAATCAACCTGAAACGGGCACTATTTCTGTCGAATATACTCGACTTGATGAACAATTCGATGGCTTAGGATACAAGCAAGGAAGGCATCAGCAGCTCTGGTTGATTACATTGGATGGCACATCTACTCGACTTACCTCTGATTCGTTAGACAGCATCCAATCCTGCTGGTCACCAGATGGAAGTGAAATTGCTTTCTGTGCTAATCGTCGCCCCGATCCAGACCTCAGCGTGAGTATGGCCTTGTGGGTGTTATCAATATCTACAGGCCAGATGCGATGTCTTACATCTGAAGATGGATTGGCAGCAATGCCTTCCTGGTCTCCTAACGGACAAACCATTGCATTTTACTACTCAAAAGACCAGACCGAGGCAAGCAATATATCTCCCTGGATAGTCAATGCTCATGACAACAGCGCGCCACGCCCGGCCACATCTGGTGCAATCGATCTTACCTGCCTGGAATTGATTGTAGATGAACTGCACATCTCCATGATAGGCCGTCCCTTATGGTTTCCTGATAGCAAGTCATTGCTTGTCACAGTGCAAGAACGAGGTCAGATCCACCTCTATCATCTTGATATCGAACACGACCAGGCAGTGAATTTAACCAGCGGCAACGGCTGCTATATTAACCCACAACTTAGCAAAGATGGCCAGGTCATTACTATGGTGCGCACAGACTGGTTTACACCAGGCGATGTTTGGAGCATGGACAACAACGGCGCAAATCGACACAAACTTACTGGTGTCAATGATGCGTTCCTACGAAGTCACCAACTGGTTCGCCCCAAACGTGTGAGCTGGCAAAGCTTCGATGGTCTCGAAATTGAGGGGTGGCTCTATCTCCCGCCTATGCAACAGGGCGTGAAAGCTCCTCTGATCTTAGAGATTCATGGAGGCCCACCACTGGCATGGGGTGACAGTTATGTTCACGAGTTCCAGGTTCTGGCCGGTAAGGGTTATGCGGTATTAGCAGCCAACCCACGTGGCAGCGCCGGCTATGGTGAAGAATTTTGTAAGCAAAACCTCAACGACTGGGGAGGCAATGATTTCCGTGATCTTATGGCGGGGATTGATCATGTTCTTGCTACAGAACCAGTAGACGAAGCGCGACTTGGAATAGGTGGCCTCAGCTATGGTGGCTATATGACCAATTGGGCCATCACACAAACCAACCGCTTCAAGGCAGCCGTGAGCCGCAACGGCATCAGTTCTCTCGCGTCTGCGGGCTTGCTATCAGACCAGACATTATGGTTCGACTTTGTAATGGGTGCTAACAGGTCAGAAGACGCTGAGGCTTTGCTAAAAAGCCGATCGGCTCTAACGTTTGTTGACCGGATCACAACCCCCCTCTTGTTGCTCCATGCAGAAAACGATTTGCGCTGCCCATTTAGCGAATCTTACCAGCTATTCGTCATGTTGCGCAAACGCAAGCATACAGTAGAACTGGTGCGCTATCCAGGTCAAAGTCATTTAATCGACCTTCCTGATTATGGCACGCCTGAGCAACGTGTTGATCGCTTGCGACGTACACTAGAATGGTTTGAGCGATTCGTATAAAATTGGTGTGCCAGTATCGAATAAACGAATAAAAAAGAGGGTTCCAGGTGAACAACACTTTATCTGGAATCCTCTTTTGATTCGTTACAATCAATTGTAACAATCCAGCAAAGGATTCTCAGAAGCCTTTCTAGCTCTTTGGCGATGTGCTGGGTCCCTCATCTGGTGACGTAACAGCTCTTCCAAACTTCTTCCTGCTACCGCCATCGGAGGCGGCTAGAGAAAAATCTGAATAGTTAAGATGAATACAATGACATATACATTTTATCCATGCAAATCAAATAATTTTCAAGTTTTTGTTGTTATAAATACTAAAATGTAAAAAAGTGTAAATACGGACATTTTCCCATGTAATTAGCACCATTTTCCTGTTACTTATGTGTTCTG
>DATMNR010000272.1:0-10829 GCA_035568795.1 Ktedonobacteraceae bacterium | reverse complement strand
CAGAAGTGAGTGCCTACACGACCAAAGCCAACCTGTACTTCGTCAGCAATACACACTCCACCTGCATTTCGTATATGACTATATGCTTCATTCAGATAATGTCGAGGTAATACAATTTGTCCGGCGCATCCTAATAATGATTCACAGATGAATGCTGCTACCTCGCTCCCATTATTCTGCACCTCCTGGATGGCTCGTTCAACATATCGCGCATACTTCACACCCGCGTGCAGATCATTTTGCTTGTACTCACCACGGTAGACATCTGGCTTGGGCACTTTGTGGACATATGGTGGAGCTCCTGTTCCTCCCGGCCCGTCGAACTTATATGGGCTGATCTCGATAAGGCTGGTTGTATTGCCATGATATGCGACATCCACCACTATTAAGTCTTTCCGTTGCGTATGCGTGCGAGCGAGTCGCAGTGCAAGCTCATTTGCCTCGCTGCCCGAACACACAAAGAAACACACGCTTAATGGCTCTGGCAGAGTCGCACAGAGGCGACTGGCGTAACGCACCAGATTGTCATGCAGGTAGCGCGTATTAGTGTTGAGCACCGCCATTTGCTCCTGCCCTGCTCTGACAACTCGTGGATGGCAGTGACCAACATGGCTCACATTGTTGACCGCGTCCAGGTAAGCGCGACCATCTTCGTCGTACAGATATTGCATCGAACCCCGCACAATCTTGAGTGGTTTCTGGTAGGAGATGCTCAAAGACTTCCCTACATGCTCTTCTCTCTCCTTGCGGATCTCCTCGATGCTTAGATCATCTTCAGGAAAGCTCTCCGGAGGGATGCCCGCAATAAGATTCGGATCAGGGCATATGCTCAACCAGACTTCTCGCTGGCTGGGTCTTGCTACACCTGGGAACTCGCCTATCCTGTCAAGCAGATCAGTGATAATTTGAAAATGTAAATGTGGTGGCCATCCCCCATTGATTGGATAATTGCCAATCTTGCAAAATGGCGTTCCCAGGGAAATAGGTTTGCCCTCGTAAAGGCCTTCGAGTGAGTCCGCGCTTAAATGGCCGTATAGCGTATAAAATAGAAGTTGTGTCTCATTGTGGCTGACCGTGTGTTGTAGAATGATTGTCGGGCCATAATCGAGTGGCGAGTCATTGTTGCGGAAGCTATGAACAACCCCGTCAAGCGGTGCCAGTATTGGCGTATCAGCCTCCATGAAAATATCGAGTCCAATGTGTATGGTACGCCATTCTGGCCCATCGTTTCCTGCCAATTTATACTGGTCACTTGTGTATATTGGGCGTGCTTCGTTATATCGACCGATGCCAACCTGGCTTCTCTCAACCCTCATCCTATCGAAAAGTTGGCGTGTAAACATTTCGACATCGGATAACTCTGTCAAATTGCCCAATTCTCGGCTACCCATGCTCAAATCGAAGACGACATTTTTCACAACTTGCAAGTCTGGTTCAACCACATGCCCGATATTATGAGTGTTATTTTCTAACCAGTCGATGACTGCGTTGTTATTCGGGCAAGGCATTAACTGGCAGGCGCTGCGAAATGTATAGTGAGCCAATCGTGGGTGAACGTTCACAAGTTGTTCAAGAAGTGTCCATGCTGGTTGTTCGCTGATTAACAGGTAGTCATTCTCGGGTTCAACTTTTTGCTGGTATGCCGAGTTGACCACGCTTATACATAGTCTTGCGCAAATCAACAGGTAGAGCACCTCGATTTCTGCCTCGCTTAGCGCGAAAGCTTTGTGGTACCCAGAGATAATGTGTGCGGCAGCTGCAATGGGATCAGATTTGTGCAGCATAGTATAGGCGCAGGCAATGGCAAGTTCGCAAATTGTATATGTGTTAACCATGTCGCCAAAGTCAAGCACACTGACTACTCGTCTGGCACCTGCGCCTGTATCATCGACCAGCACATTGTAATCGTTGGCATCATTATGTATGACACTCATACGCAACGTTGGCAAAAGAGGTAGCGCATGAGTCTCGAATTGGGTGAGAAAGTGCTTGACGATCTCTCTATGTTCGGGTTGATCAATATAGTGCAGGTAATCATGTATCCAGCTTGTATGCTGCAAGTCCCATTTCAATGTGCGATGTGCTGCAGGATGCGTGAAATCTTGCAATGCAGAATCGATTGTGCCCATCAGGCTGCCGAGGCTATACAACAATTCGGGTGTATGAGGCCTTGTTTCCGCCAAAACTTTACCAGGAATGTATGTAAGTATCCTTAAGAAATGTGTTGTGCCGTAAGCGTTTATAACTGTTCCGATGGTTTTGCCTTCTGTTGTGGGATATACATGAGGCAATAAGAGCGCTCGATCGTATGCTGCAAGGTGTTCTAAGGCTTTGTTTTGCAAGTCGATTGTCTCTAACTGCTCCACTGCGGGCGCAATTTTCAGTAGCAACTCTTGCCCCGTTCCGGTCTTCAAGTGGAAGTTGCAGTCACGCTCCCCTGGCAATGTGCGCGCCTCTACACTCAGCCCATAGAGTTCTAAAGCTATGCGGCTAGCATCTTCTACAGTAAAATATGGCTTATTATTGTTCAACATGAGTATTCTCCTGAAAATAAGAGCAGGGTTCTTAGCTGCAACCACCTTTGAGCAAGAAGTTGGGAAATCCACTCTTCTCTTTCCCTATGACGACTCTGTCAATCTTAATGTGACTCCTGGAAATATAGGGGCATCCCTTTTCCTTGCGTCTTGCCTGAGCGCCTAGCGCTAGACACTTCCTTACATCTCTGCTGACTGCAGAGCAGTTGCCGCTCGTTCTGACTGAGCGTCAGCGCAAGCCTTCCTGTTGGATGACCGCGAAGCGGTAGCTGCGTAGCAGCGTTTCCAACTGTCTAAGATACGCTGTGCAGCAGCGTTGTCAGAACGGGTAAGAACTGACGCGTCAGCGTCGTTGCAGAGATGCTATTAAACTTCGCTAGCGTCGTTGGCAAGGCGGATAGGTGCCAGCGAATGCCCAGTTCCTTTATCTCCTAAGAATTGCTACTGATTCGTTTTGGGCTTATATGTAGTATAATCGTTGCGTAACGTGATCAGTAAGGGAGGGCTGAGTTATGAATCATCTTACGTTTAGTCCGCTAGAGCGTGTGCTGGCATTTCTTGCAGGCCTCGTCAATCTGGTCGTTGGCCTGGGTTTCTTCTTTTTACCAGAGCTTCACTTTGCTCTCTGGCCTACCAGTATCCCTGCTATTCTAGATCGTTTCATCGGTGCCATTATTATCGGCAACGCGGTTGGGGCTTTCTGGCTCGCTACAGAAAAGGAATGGGCGCGTGTACGTCCGCTGGCTCTGGTGGCACTGGTCTATGGAACACTTGTAGCAATCGCTTTGCTGTATCATTTGTTCTGGCTGAACGCCTCGTCAACTTTCTGGATCTACTTTTTGTTCGATGTGCCATTCTTACTTGTTTATTATGCTCTTTTCATCTATCATGACATCATACCACGCTTTTCTCAACAGAAAGCAAAATCAGAAATCACGGTTACAAGTGATCAAAAATCATAATCCGTAGTCATTGAAAAGGCCGGGGTAGAGTGGTGTGGTGTGGCGACCCTTCTCCTTTCGTCTTGCCTGAGTGCGCAGCACTAGACACGCGAGCGTCGTTGGCAAGGCGGATAGGTGCCAGCGGTCGCCCTGGGAGGGGCTCTCTGCCTTGGAGACAATATGCAGGCACCTTTTGCTGATCCACTTTCAGGTTTGGAACTGCTTACGAAACCCCTACCCCTGGTAGGGCGTGATTCCGAATTGCAGTTAATATGTACGCTCTTGGATACTGTCGCGCTCGATCGACAGTTAGGAGCGCGTGCTGTAACCATCAGTGGTGAAATGGGGATTGGTAAATCTCGCTTGCTGGCAGAGATGTTCGTAGAAGCCAGGGCACGCGGCTTTCGTGTTTTGGAGGGCCGCGCTTACGAATCTGGCGCTATGTTTCCATATTTGCCCTTCATTGAGGCTCTCCGTCCGGTTCTGCGCACATCAAACACTAAACAATTGCGTCATTATGTGGGACTTGAAGCTGAAGGTATTGAATCGTCCTCATCTATAACTAACCAGATTTCTTTGATGGGTACTCCACTTGTAACGGCCTTGTCTAGCCTCTTTCCAGAACTTCCCAGAATGGTGCGGGTAGCAGCCTCTTTGGAGGTGCTTTCACCCGATCAGGTAAAGTTCCGACTCTTCGATGCCATAGCCACATTGCTGGAACGCATGGCTATCGATCGTCCGCTGCTTTTGTGTATAGATAACTTGCATTGGTCTGATAGTGCCAGTCTGGAACTGATGATGTATCTTACAGTGCGTTTACATGCGAGTCATGTTGCATTGGCTGGAGCCACGCGTCCACCGGGTTCTTTCAACCGCCATGTGGTTTCCGATGATAGCATGGTTTCAACAACTGCAAATCTTGCAGCAGCACGAGCATTGGGAGAATTAATGCGCCAGGGTCTGTTGCTTTTCATCCCACTTGGGCCGCTCAGTACAGGTGCTATGGAGGATCACTTGCATGCGCTATTGCCAGGTACCCTACCCGAGAGCCTCACCCAATCTCTCCTCTCGCGTGTTGGAGGCAATCCGTTCTTTCTAGAAGAGCTGGTGCGCATGCTTACCCTGGATGGTGGGCTTATTCTTTCTGATGGGGCTTGGCGGACGACACGCGTAATTGGCCCAGAATTGCCGCAGGGTATTACCCTTGCGGTAGAACAACGCTTGCAAGGACTGAGCATAACTTGCCGTGAACTCCTGCGTGTCGCTGCGCTTTTTGGACGCACATTTCCCCTACAGGCGTTGGTAATGGTTATGAGTACCTTGGCGGATACAGTAAACATCCAATCAAATATGGATGAAGTGGTGCAGGCAGGTCTAATCGCCATGTCTCCTGTCTCGACTACCATCCTTAATGAATATGTAAGCGAGGGCACCGACGACGCTAAGCAGAGTATGTATGCATCTCATATAACTTCTCCAATGTATATGTTCTGCCAGGGTATCGTGCAAGAAGTGCTGAGTAATGAAGTTCCAACTGATCGGGCAAAAGCACTGCATGGCGCGATTGGCGCGGCATTGGAAATAAGCTATGGTGAAATAGCTCCGTCCCATGCTGCTGAACTGGCTCCCCATTTTGTGTTAAGCGGCGAAAACGAGGCCGCGCTCCGATGGAGTCTACTGGCTGGCGAAAATGCAACACGTGTTCAGGCACATCGAGAAGTCATCAGCCATTTTCGTATGGCGCTCGCGTTGATGGGTGAAAATTCTCATCCTGAAGGTGAAAATTGTCATCCTGAGCGAAGCGAAGGATCTCCTGCACAACTACATTTCTTGATTGGAGAAAGCTGGTTCAAACTAGGCGAGCTAGAACGAGCTTTGGATTCTTTCCAACAGGCGTTATCGCAACTACAACATGACCAATTTACGCCAGATCGACAATCTTCACACTTTCCACTACTCTCAGCTCAGGCTAATCGTTGTATGGCTGATGTGTATCGTATGCAAGGTAAATACGAACTTGCGCTTGCTCATCTTCAATCCGCTCGCAAATCCTTGGATGTAAACGCGAGTGATTTCCAGGAAACATATAAGAACTTTGAGCAGGTTCCATGGATTTCCTCACGAAGCCTCGCAGTAGGTACCAGCGTTCTGAATTTTCAGCAGGTGAGTACTGCCGAGCGTATCCTTTTGTTACAGGCACAAGCAACGCTTGATATTCTACTTTTTCGCGGGCAAGAAGCAGAAGAGGTATTTTGGCAATCATACAACCTGGCAACTGAGATTGGTGATCGAGGCAGCCAGGCGTTCGCATTGCATTTTATAGGTTGGATACGCGGTTGGGGAGAGTATATTCATGAAGCCATTCGCCTGCAAGAACAGGCGCGCGAGCTTTACATCTCAGTCGGCGATCCCTTCCGCGCAGCCCTCGGAGATCAGGGCCTGGGCATCATCTACCAGGCGCTAGGTGAGATGGAAAAGGCACGCCTGTACAATCTACGCGGTCTTGAGCTGGCTCGTCGTTATGGTGTTCGTTATGTGCTTGGCTGGTTGTACTGGAACCAGGGTGTTATGGCGCTAGGACATGGTGATTGGCTTGCAAGCGAGTCCCACTTCAAGCAGTCGATGCAAGAAGCGCAAGCAACCAATAATGCTCGTCTCAAAGCAGTAACATTACAAGCTCAAGCCGAATTATCTTTTCGACAGGGCGATTGGCAGGCGGCTGAACAACAATTTAAGGACGCCATCCAGGCATCTATCAATACCGAATGGTATGCAAGCATCATGGCTCTCTATGGGCACTTTCTAGCTATAACGGGTCGCCGGTCAGCCGCACAGGCCCAATTGGAACTAGCAGAAGCATTGAAAGAACCCGTTGGATATAGCGGCCATTTCTACATCCCATTCCTCGCTGAAGCTTACCTGCATCTTGGAGCAAACGAACAAGCTGCTACGTACATTCAACGCATTAAGGCTTTACAGGGCTTTATGTATTACGGCGTCTCTGTAGATCGCATTTTGGGAGAAGTAGCCGCGGTAGAAGGAAATTGGAGCAAAGCGGAGCAGGCCTTTGAGAATGGCCTGGAGCTTTGCCATCGAGCGGAGAACCAACCAGAACAAGCTGCAATTCTTTATGAAAAGGCACGCATGATTCTGATGCGTGGTAATGACGAGACTTCTGAAAAAAGATATGCTTCTCTGCAAGATATACTTGATCTATGCAATCAAGCACATGAGCTTTTTCTAAAGTATCGGATGCAGCGAGCCGCCAACCTCGTCGAGACATTTCATGAAGGCGTGAGACAACTTGAGCATCGTGAGGATGAAAAACCACCGAACCGCATTATTCAGCAACATGTTACACATCCTGAATACCTGCTCAACCTCCACCTCACGAAACGAGAATTGGAAGTCCTGCGACTCGTAGCTGAAGGGCACACAGACCGCGAAGTTGCTGACATTCTCGTCATCAGCCCCCGAACAGTCAATCGTCACCTGGCAAACACATATGTAAAGCTCGACGTCCCCGGACGCGCATCCGCCGTCGCCTACGCCATTCGACAGGGACTCGTCGGCTAATCCTACAAAGGTAATCCCTGTTTACCCATCGAGCCAAGTAATGACGCAACCTCGCCAAGATGCATAAACAGATGAGAAATACATACCTGCCCGATTGCCTGAATGGCGGGCATATCTCCAAGTGGCTTCACAGTCACTATCCGTTTAGAGAGTTCTGCTCCACCATCTGTGATACCAGCAAGATATGCCTCGAATTCACCCCATACATCTTCGGTATACTCCATAAAAAGCGCGGGATCGGCAATATGAAAGGCACGCGCTTCGTCTGTTTGCATCCCCGTACCTTGCACCCTTGGTGGAAGACCAAGGCGCTCATGCCAGTTCCCATCACCCCAAATTGTCGGTTGCTTCAGCAAGATAAAACGCAGGATATTGTCCTCAGTTCGCACACAGTGCCAGACAAGGAAAGCAATATTGTTGCCTGTACCCTCGATAGTCCTGTTCCATTCTTCGGGGGTGAGATCGCTGACGCCATTGTGCAGCCAGTTGTGAACGCGTTTCTGTTCCAGGCGGTAGAAGTCGATAAGGTCCATTGAAACTCTCCTACATAAGTTTATTGTCAGTGTTTGGGGTCATCTCATTTTATCCGCCTTTGGAAAGGGCTACTCATCTTTCAACGGAACAAGCGGCTGTTTAGCGCCTTCCGCTGGTGTGCCTGATATAGCTTTCCAGGGGATTCGCGTCGTTGAGTGTATATCTCGCAAGTGCATATCGTCATTGTAACATTTCAGTCTCCACCGGGCAGGTCTACCACTGAACGAACGCCTTGCCCAATGTGTAATTGAGGTATTATCAGTATCAAAACCTGCTTGAGGGTATTGTAATGTACCCATACCCAAAAAGTAGGCAAATGAGACTCCGATTACGCCCCCATGGCACACGATCACAATAGTTTTTCCTTCGTTCTCGTGAATAATGCGATCGAGAGCAGTGGACGCGCGAAGCACAAACTGGCCCCAGTTCTCTCCAGCAGGCGCTACCTGGCGAAATGGCGTCTCTCGGAAATTGACTTCACCATATTTTGCTCTATATTCTTCTTCATGCATCCCCTCAGCCACTCCATCACGCAATTCTTGTACTTCATCATCGAATACAATTGGCAAATCTAATGCTGGAGCTATAATTTCAGCCGTCTGCCGGGCACGTTTGAATGTGCTTGATATAAGCACATCTGCAGCAATTTCACCCGTCGCTGCTAATCGGTCGCGCAGGCATTCAGCCTGAAGAATTCCGAGCGGCGATAAAGCTGTGTCACCAATAATATCGAGCACTGCCCCAAGAGCTTCCCCATGTCGAATTAAGTACAGGTCAGTCATTGAAATAGTATCCTCCAAATTAAATACTATTGTAACACTCTAGAAGCACGTCCGTGTTGATACAGGCAACTGATATCCACTCATACATCAGAAAGAAGAGGGAAGGTGAAGGGCAGTTGCCCTTCACCTGGGGTTTGGGGCTGTGCCCCAACTATCTCCTCAATGCAGGCCTGCATTGAGGAGATATCAGAAAGACAAGCATTGCTTTATAATATTCTCAACAATACTCACTACATTGGTTCTTTACACGTTCTTTTCTTGTATGATTATGACAACACATGAAATCACGGATGTAATGTTCTGAATAGGTAAAGGTATAGTAGCAACGGTAAGGTTCAGCCTTTATTTTCAAGAAAGAGGATTATAATGTCAAAGTTAGGCGTCTATTCGGAAGTCGGAAAACTCCATAAAGTGCTTGTGCATCGACCAGATCTTAGCCTGAAACGCTTGACGCCATCGAACTGTGAGGATCTTCTCTTTGATGGTGTGATGTGGGTGAAGAAGGCGCGTTGGGAACATGATGCGTTTGTCGATCATATGCGTTCGCGCGGCGTCGAAGTTGTGTTAGTGAGCGACTTGCTTACCGAGTCACTTCGTGACCCCAAGGCTCGTGCATGGATCATGGATCGCAAGATCACTCTTGACGAATATGGTCTGTTATTTAGCCGGGAACTCCGTGCCTGGCTTGACAGTATGAGTGCCACCGAACTGGCTACCTATCTCATTGGTGGCATTTTATTCGGCGAACTGCCAAAGGACTTCAAGTCATTTGGGGTCATGATTGCTGAGCCAACAGATTTCGTTCTGGTGCCATTGCCCAATCAGTTGTTTACACGTGATACCAGTTGCTGGATCTACAACGGCGTGTCGTTGAACCCCATGTACTGGCCAGCTCGCCGCCAGGAGACTTTGAACATAGCGACAATCTACAAATTCCATCCTGACTTCAGGAACGAGGAATTTGAAATATGGTACGGTGGTGCCGACAAATATCATGGCAAGTCTCGTATCGAGGGTGGTGATGTAATGCCCATTGGCAACAAAACAGTGCTGATTGGTATGGGTGAACGCACAACGGCGCAGGCTATAGGCCAGTTGGCCAGTAATCTCTTCGCAAGAGGTGGCGCTGAACGGGTGATAGTCGCTAAACTGTCAAGGAATCGAGCGCATATGCACCTGGATACCGTCTTCACATTCTGCGATCGCGACCTGATTACCATTTACGAACCAGTGGTAAGCAAGATTGAGGCTTACACCATTCAGCCTGGGGACACAGAGGAAAGCTATCATGTGACGAAGGAAGAGCAGCCCTTTGTCGAGGTGGTCGCAGGCGCCCTTGGCCTGAAAAAATTACGCGTGGTAACCACCGGTGGGGATACCTTAGAGGCCCAGCGAGAGCAGTGGGAGGAGGGCAATAATGTGTTTGCCCTTGAGCCAGGGGTAGTCATGGCCTATAATCGTAACGATAATACGAATACGAAACTGCGTAAAGCTGGCATCGAAGTTATCACAATCGAGGGATCAGAACTGGGTCGTGGTCGCGGTGGCAGTCATTGTATGACCTGTCCTTTATCGCGTGATCCAGCATACTAGTATACTGTCAAATTCAACCCTGAACTTGCCTTCTGCTTATGCTGAGCAGAAGGCTTGACAAAGAGACCTGACAATGTTGAATTAAATACAGGTCAAACATCGAAAATCATCCTCCAAATGAATACTATTGTAGCACTTTCGTAAAAACAAGGAGAGCAAACTTTATTGTAAGCATGGTTGCTCTCATGAACAAATACCTTTTCGGTACTGAGAAAAAAGCTTAACCATAATTTAAACTCAACTTAATATTAGTTAACTACACTAAGTAGGTAACTCAACACCATCATTGATCTGTCGCCAATCTTGCCTTCGCTTATTCTCCCTGGCGATAAAACAGTTTTTTATAGCTTTATGCTACTCTTGCTCGGGATCCTCATTTTCGATTGAATGCATAAACAGCAGGCCGATAATGGGAAAGAAGGAAGCCAGCCGTCTGCTGTCTCGAATAAGTAGGGACGTTCGTAACCTTCATCGGATGACGGAATGCCGATAGTATAGAGGTAGCAAACACTCGTGATAGTGTATGTTCGACCTTTATTTTCAAGAAAGGGATTACCATGTCAAAGATAGGTGTGTATTCGGAAGTCGGGAAACTCCGGAAAGTCATGGTCCATCGGCCAGACCTCAGCCTCAAACGCCTGACTCCCTCCAACTGCGAGGAGTTGCTCTTCGATGGCGTGTTATGGGTCAAGAAGGCGCGCTGGGAGCATGATGCGTTCGTCGATCAGATGCGCTCACGAGGCATCGAGGTTGTCCTGGTCAGCGACCTGCTCACCGAAACGATGAAAGACCCGGAGGCGCGGAAGTGGCTGCTCGACCGCAAGGTCACTGCCAACGAGCAGGGACTGGTGTTTAGCCAGGAACTGCGC
>DATMNR010000271.1:0-7308 GCA_035568795.1 Ktedonobacteraceae bacterium | reverse complement strand
TAGCGTTGAGTACATGTGCCAGTAGTGGCAACCCGGCTACCTGGTGAAGCACCTTTGGCAACGTTGAACGCATTCTGGTGCCTTTGCCTGCAGCAAGCACTATGGCCGCATATGTATCCATAACAAATCTGCAAACCTTTTTGTGATGTTTTAAGTCACAGGGAGGATAATACGTTAAGCTAGCACCTAAATGTAGACAATGATGACTAATATTTTTTCAATAGAGCATTCAGGCCTAACATGATTATGACAAAATCTTTGCTATCATTCAGATGGCTCGGGTGCCAGGATTCGAACCTGGGATCGTGGTTCCAAAGACCACTGCCTTACCGCTTGGCCACACCCGAACGACGTACGGAAAGAGATTTGGAGAAACCCACGACTCTGTATCGCACGCCTAGTATAGTACACGATGAAGGGGTCTTTGTCAACACGAAAAGAAGACATTTCAATCCTTATGGAGTAGGCGGAAGTAGTGGCAACGCAAATCCCCAATCGAGCAATGTTTTTGCGTCGCTGAAGCGGAGAGTTGCATCAATGCTCTGAAACACAACACCAATCAGGTGATGTCCCGAACGGGTAGCGGAGAAAACAAGGCATTCTCCTGCCTCCAAGGTAAAGCCAGTTTTGATGCCTGTCGCACCACTATATGTCGTGAGCAGCAGGTTCGTATTGTCCCAGGTGTAACTATGGTGTAACGAGGTAGCGGTAAGTGAGTAGTGTTGAGTACGCACAATCTGAGCGAAGAGTGGAATGGTCATGGCGTAACTTGCCAGGCGTACAAGGTCGTAGGGGGTAGTGTAATGGCCAGGAATAGGTTGCCCGTTTGCACTATAGTATGTCAAACCATCAGGATTGATAAAATGGGTCTGAAAGAGATGCAAACGGTATGCGAAAAGATTCATCAAGTTTACAAAATTGGCGGTTGAGCCGCCGACAGAATCAGCAATGGCGATAGCAGCATCATCACCTGAGGGCAACATTAAACCATACAGCAGATCTCTGAGTGTGAGTTGGTCACCTGCATGCAATTTTGCGCTGCTACCATTATTGAGAATTACTTCGTTGACTGCGTCTTGATGAATAGTGACAATGGTATTCAAATCTCCTGCCTGGATTGCGATAAGAGCGGTCATGATCTTGGTTGTACTCGCCATTGGTACGGGTCTCTCTCCATTTGATTCATACAGTATATGGCCCGTATCGTCATCCAATAAGATAGACTCACTAGCTGTAATAGCAGGCGGAGTTCCTTTAGCGGTCAGGATTGGAATGGGGTTAGGAGTCGGTGTTGGTGTAAAGGGTCTTAGCGTTGGTGCGGGTGTTGAGGTTGATCCATCGAAGAGGCGTTTCCCAAGAGGGGTAAAGGTAAAGATAGGCACCAGGATAATGGTGCTGATGGATATGAATAGTAGAGCGATAGCAACAGTACGGCGTATCATCTATTCTTCAGAGCGGTCCTCTCCCTGATTCATGCTACGAGTGTTGAAGTGACTGCGGAAGCCGTATACGACTCCCACAGTCACTTCAACACTCGTAGTTTAGATTGCTTTGGGCCAACAATTGTGATAATCGGTAACACGCTCGAAGGCGTCGGCGACACGCAAGATCAGGTCTTCTGCGAAGAAATTGCCCAGTAATTGCAGACCTACAGGAAGACCATTACTAAAGCCGCCCGGGATCGAGACACCGCAGATACCGGCCAGATTGGCAGGAATGGTGAATATGTCCTGAAGGTACATTTCGTAAGGATCGGATATCTCGCCAATTTTAAATGCCACAGAAGGTGAAGCGGGACTGACCAGCACATCAAGGTGTTCGAATGCGCGTGTGAAGTCTTCAGTGATCAGCGTGCGAACCTTCTCTGCCTGCTTGTAGTAGGCATCATAGTAACCGGACGAGAGGGCGTAGGTACCGAGCATTATGCGGCGCTTGACCTCCTGTCCAAAACCAAACTGGCGGGTCTTCTCCAATGCCTCCCACATGTCGTTGGTATCGCGATAGGAGTAGCCATATTTAACACCATCGTAGCGTGCCAGGTTGGCACTCGCCTCGGCCGGGGCAATGATATAGTAGACTGGCACACCGTATTTCGTATGTGGTAGAGAAACTTCGCGAATCTCAGCTCCCATCTCACGTAGTTTTTCAATATCGTTGCGCACTGCCTTGACGACGCCTGGTTGAGTTCCATCTACCCAATATTCTTCTGGTACGCCGATACGCAAACCTTTAATAGAGCCATTCAACGCCGCGCTATAATCAGGTACGGGATTTGGGGCGCAGGTTGAGTCGCGTGGGTCGGGTCCTGCGATTGCTTGTAAAATTAAGGCAGCATCACGTGCATTGCGTGCGAAAGGACCAATTTGATCGAGCGAAGATGCAAAAGCTACCAGGCCATAGCGTGAAACTCGACCATACGTAGGCTTCAGACCAACGACATTACATAGCGCCGCGGGTTGGCGAATAGATCCGCCAGTGTCGCTACCAAGTGCTCCCATGGCCATTCCTGCAGCCACTGCTGCTGAGGAGCCACCACTACTGCCACCAGGAGCACGTTCGAGATCCCAGGGATTACGAGTGGTAAAGAAGGCGGAATGTTCGGTCGAGGAGCCCATGGCGAATTCATCCATGTTTGTCTTGCCTAGCATTACCGCGCCTGTTGGATTGAGCATCTCCATCACTGTAGCATCGTATGGTGGTTTAAAATCTTTGAGCATGTTAGAGCCACAGGTAGTAGTGATCCCTTTTGTGCAAATTAAGTCCTTGATCGCCAGGGGTATGCCTGTTAGCGGAGACAGGGCCGCACCAATCTTTAAACGCTGATCAGCTTCCCTGGCTTGTTGTAGCGCAAGATCCTCGGTAACAAGTGTGAATGCCTTTACTTTGTCATCCACGTCTCGAATACGGTCAAGATGTGCACGAGTTAATTCAACCGAGGAGATTTTGTGTTCGCGTAACAATTCTCCTGCTTCATGAATGGTCAGTTGATATAATTCAGCCATGATTATTAAGACTCCTCAAACACCGCACGTATTTTTAGACAATTCTCTTCTTGATCGGGGGCATTAGCAAGCAATATTTCAGGCGCATATGAAGGCTGTGGTACATCTGGTCTCATAATATTGCTGAGACGAGAAGCATGTGCGGTAGGTGATACTCCACTCACATCTACCTTCTGCAATATGGCAATATTTTCCAGTATGACAGAGAGTTGACTTGCAAAAAGATCAACCTCTTCTTCGGTCATGCCAAGACGAGCAAGTTGTGCTACGTGTATAACGGTTTCGCGATCGATCATAGTAATCCTCTTTTATTCACCAGCGGACGTGAAAGCCGCTGAAATGTTCTGTAGGCTCTCCCCAATTGGTGCGTATCTCTTTTACTTCTGCTGCGGAAGGTCCTCTTTGCAGAATAGGGAGCAAACGCTCGAGGTTCGGTCGGGTTCCTTGCGCTATTACTTCGACACTGCCATTGCTCAAGTTGCGTACATAACCTCGGAGACCAAGGGCGAGCGCATTGTTTACAACGAAATAGCGGTAACCAACTCCTTGAACCCACCCATCTACATAGGCATGTAGTTCTTGAATGTCATTGGTTTCGGTCTGGCTTACCATGAACTTCATAATAGCATACTCTTGTTGATCTCACCAGTAGTTTGGAAATTATGTGTAACAAAAGCTATGTTAAGACGTAGTATTATATACATTGCTGTGTTATCGATTGTGTGCCAGCTATTTTTGCGCTTTTGTGTGAACGTGGTACACTTAAGATATTGAGTCATTGCATGATATCAAGAAGTTCGCCTGATACCTGTATACATGCAAGTTGTTTGTTCGTATAGGATGATAACTAATTTTCTGCCACTTTTAACACTTGTGTTATTGGGTCAGGCCATTGGAGAGTAAAGTATGCAGTCGGTACAAGATCTAGCTGCCGCGGTACAGCGAGTTATCAACAATGTCGAAAAGGTAATCGTTGGCAAAGCCGAATCGGTTGCATTTAGTCTGATAGCGGTCATATGTAATGGGCATATATTAATCGAAGATGTACCAGGAGTTGGTAAAACAGTCTTGACCAAAGCTATAGCCCGCTCCATCGGTTGTTCTTTCAAACGCATCCAGTTTACCCCCGATCTCCTTCCAAGCGACGTCACCGGCGTTTCCATCTACAATCAGAAAACAGGCAACTTCGAGTTTCGGGCCGGGCCAATTATGTCACAAATTGTATTGGCTGACGAAATCAACCGCGCTACTCCAAAGACCCAATCAGCGTTATTGGAGGCAATGGAAGAAACTCAGATTACAATCGATGGGGCAACCTACCATCTTCCCGAACCTTTTATGGTGATGGCAACACAAAATCCAATAGAATATGAAGGCACATTCCCTTTACCTGAAGCACAACTTGATCGCTTTTTGATGAACATTAAGCTCGGTTATCCAAAAGTGAGCGATGAAATGAATATCCTGGATACGCATCAATTTCACCACCCCCTCGATGACCTGGAACAAATTATGGCAGCAGAAGAGTTGATCGTGATCCAAAAGCAAATCCGAAGCATCCATGTTGATCCTTCAATTCGTGAATATATTGTTGCAATCGCGAATGCCACACGTAATCATAACAACATTTACCTTGGTTCAAGCCCTCGTGGATCATTAGCATTGTATCGTGCTTCACAAGCTTTGGCAGCGATTAGAGGTCGAGGGTATGTCATTCCAGATGATGTGAAACTATTGACGAAGCCAACATTGGCGCACCGTATTATTGTGACACCTGCAGCTAGAGTACGTGCCATAACATCTACGGCTGTACTAGATGAAATCTTACAGAGTGTGCCTGTGCCTGGAGCATGGGTTGGTGGTGGAAAGGGGCGCTAATTTATGCGACCCTGGCAAGTTATTATACTTATTATTGTGCTTGCTTTCCTTGCGATCAGCAGTGGTTGGCGGGTACTTTATTTGCTTACTTATGTCTTGCTTATATTATTCATCCTATCCTGGATCTGGACTCGCTATAGCCTACGTAAAATGGTTTTCCGGCGCACAGCCAGCGTTGGGCGAATTCAGGTCGGTGAAACGTTTGATGAGCGACTCATGCTGGACAATTTAAGTGTAATGCCCAAATTGTGGGTTCAAATTGCTGATGGTTCAAATCTACCTGGGCACAGAGCTGGATATGTTGCGAGTATGGGTGGTCGCAAGCGTGCAACCTGGCGAGCCAGAACTGTTTGCAAACAGCGTGGGCGTTTCCTGCTTGGTCCAGTTACAGCCACGAGTGGAGATCCCTTTGGCCTGTTCCACAGACGTATCACACTTACCCAGCCAAGAGATTTACTTGTCTTACCACATGTATTGCCGATTAGTAACTTTGTGCTGTTTAAGGGAGGTTTGCCGGGACGTGGTCGTAGTTCAAGGCGCGCAATACATTCAACAACTAATGCCTCAAATATTCGAGACTATACCGTGGGTGATGCTCTGAATCGGATACACTGGCGTTCAACTGCGCATTATAATACATTGATGGTGAAAGAGTTTGATCTCGATCCTGCTATGGATGGATGGATCTTCTTAGATCTGAATGAGAGCGTACAGGCAGGCGAAGGAGAGGACTCGACTGTCGAATATGGCGTAACGATAGCTGCTACTGTTGCTACATATCTATTACGACAGGATCTGTCGCTTGGTATTATAGTTAATGGAGTTCATCGTGAGTTTCTCTCGTTGGATCGTGGCGAACGACAAATAGAACGTGTGCTCGAAATGCTCGCAGTTGTACAGCCAGGATTAGGACCAGATTTGAAAGAAGCCCTATCACTCGATGCATTCCATTTTGGGCGAAATACTGTTGCTATTGTGATTACCCCTTCTAATTCTCGTGACTGGCATGATAGTCTGCGCCATCTTCAACGGCGTGGAGTGCAGGTGGCAGTGGTAGGATTAGATGCAGCGTCATTCGAAGATAGACCCATCGATGAGGATACGTTAGCCCTGTTAGAAGGTGCTGGAATACCTGTATTGCGTGTCAAATGTAAAGCCTCCATAACTGAAGCGCTCGAGCAGATTCCCGAAGCGCATTATGCTCGATGGAGTTAGAGGTAATGAAGGATGCGACAATTGAACGCCTCTCGAAGATCATTGCTGATCCGGTCTCAGGCGATGGAAGTTCAAATAACAACAGGCGAATACCTCGCAGACCAAACATTCATGTGCATCTAAGTCTGGCAGAGGGATGGTTATCGCTCTTTTTGCTAGCTGTAGTGGTATATAGTACTATCTGGTCTGTAGAGGCAGCGAACTGGGTTGATCATAGTAGTGTACTCACATTGACTACACTTGTTGGTCTTATTATAGGTGTGCTCGCAGCAAAACAACGGCGCCTACCACGTTTGTTTGTGCATGTATTGGCTATCGGCTTTGGTTTACTGTTAGCCTTCTGGCAGACAGCCGGAGCAGATTATAATGGAAATATTCCTGCTTTCTCACAAAGCATACATCAGTGGGTCATTCTTGCTCTTTCTGGAGGAACCAGTAGTGATGATTCCATCTTTCTCTTCTTCATTACCGCGTTAGGTTTTTTGCTCGCCTATACAAGCGCCTGGCTAGTTTATCGGACGAGGAAGCCCTGGCTGATGATCCTTGCCAATGCTGTGGTGTTGCTCATTAACTTGAGTAATATCGAAGACGGCTACATTATCTTTCTAGTAGTATTTCTAATGGCTTCTTTATTGCTGGTGCTACGTTTTAATCTCTATGAATCATCGACAGCTTGGAAGCGAAAAGGACTGCGTTGTTCGGATGATCTCGGTTGGGAATTTATGCAGGCTGGGGCACTTATCTCTTTAGGAGTTTTGATCTTTGCCTGGTTATTACCATGGGGCTATATAAATGATGCTGCATCTCAGATTTGGAGCGCTGATAATAATCCATGGGTGCAGCTTGAAAATACCTGGAATCGGATCTTCTCTGTTGATGGGGGCGCGAATGCTTCGAATCATGGTAACTTTACTGATACTCTTGTATTAGGAGGAAATCCCAATCTGAATAATGATATCGTATTTACCGTCAAAACTTCTGATGGCAACCAGTACGATCAATATCTGGAATCACTAAGCTATGATACATACAATGGTCGTTCTGGCTGGTCGATCGGTTCAACAGATGCCTTAGCCCTACAGGCAAAGGCAACTGCACCTAACAGTTCGCAGGACCTGCGTGCTGAGCAACAAGATGTTACTGTTGTGAATCCGCCTGGTGAACAATTCGCCTACCTGTTTGGAGCCTCACAAATAGCTTCCACAAATCAGGC
>DATMNR010000270.1:0-6099 GCA_035568795.1 Ktedonobacteraceae bacterium | reverse complement strand
TTGTTGCGTAGCCACTGATTGGAGCGCCTGCTTTGGTCAGCGCGTTAAATAGGGTTGTTTTGCCGCTTTGCGGGAGCCCAATAATTCCTATTGTGAGTGCCATGTGTAATCCTCTTTAAAATGTTAATTTATTTTTCTGACATCTCTTTTTACACTTGCCGCCTTTGGCGGCAAAAGAGGTAAAAAGAGATTTTCGGGGACACCCCGAACCCCGGCAAAGGGCTACGCCTTCTGCACTCCCAAACATAGAGTTCGTGGATGCCAGAATTTGTGACTTGACGATATCTCAACCAGACAATACAATATCTATATTGATAAAGCGTTTCCCGCCAATTGGAGGTAACTTTCTATGCCATTGTACGAGTATTATTGCTCGGACTGCAAATCCAAGTTTGAATTGCTAGTTAGCCATCAGCATGCCGATGATGTTGTGTGCATGAAATGTCACAGTGAAAAAGTGCGACGTCTGCTTTCAGTCTTCGCTCTTGCTTCGAATAGTAGCGAAGATAGTGGGTATGACGACCCAGGGCTTTCAGCAGGTGGTGGTTGCGGCTGCGGTGGTGGCAGTTGTGGTTGCAACTAAACAGGGCTATTTCTGATGTTCAATAAAGTCAGCTACCGACGTGGCGTGATTGAGGGTGTGATTCTCTATACGCTGGGCCGTCTTGGTGCTCTCATTACCCCCGCGTTTTTCCCCGATTGGGTTTATGTAGTAGCTCCATTGCTTTTTCTGATTTTACAATTTCTGGTTGCTCCTTTTTGGGCAACGCGGCGCATAAAGTCTACGAAGCGCGAGCGACTGAGCAAGCGATTCTGGTTGCTAGGCCCACGTATGGCAGTTGTTTGCTTTTGCGTCGACCTGTTTATTTCGCTGGCGGTTGGACTGGCACTGTTCACATTTGAGGGAGTGCAGCAAGGCCCCGCCATCTTGCGATTTTTTACGAATGGAACAAATCATCTCAGCTTGCTTCAATTTGGTCTATATGAATTGAGAAGCGCTGTTCTGCTTTTGTCGTTCTTTACGCTTACAGTGATATGTACTCGCCTGGCTCAAGGTGGCTTTTTGCGCTTTACTATGCCTGCCGGTGGGAACAGGGTGACGTTGTAAGTGCTACAACCCGCTGTCGAATCTTGCGGGATCAAATAACACCACATCAGGATTCATTTTTCCCTGTACCAACTCGCTGACTAGCTTCGCTGCGTGTATAGCAAATGCGTTCCCATGCCCTGTATATCCACCTGCAATAAAGCAGTTTGGCACCCCTGGTAGATGCCCTATCAGCGGCAGGTTATCGGCTGTAAAGCCCATGATACCAGCCCAGCGGTTGGTGATATTGACATGTGGCAGTTTGAGTGTTTCATGGACGAATGCGTCCAGGTGTTGTTGAATTGCCTCATTGGGAGTTTCGTCGTACGTCTGCAACTCGGTATCAAATGAGCGATTGCGCCAGCCTCCAACTACCAGTCGCCCGTCAGGAAGCTGGCGCCAATACTGGTAGCCTTCATCTGCCGAGCATGGATACGGGAAAAGTTGTTCGCTGACTGGCTCTGTGGCAATGACCTGGCCGCGAGTCGGAAAAATGCAGCTAGATAGCCAGTCTGCTCCCAATAACCCTCCTATTTCTGGCAACCATGCATTGGTGGCAAGTATAAGTGTGCGGGCATGTACGGTTCCCCCAGGTGTTTGGAGCAAAATTCCGTCTTCGTTCGCGGAGATCCCGACGACTTGACTTTCATCGTGGAATACTACTCCTGCTTGCTGTGCCAGCGATGCAAGGCCCGTTACGAACTTTGCAGGATGAAACTCACCATTTGCTGGATAGTAAACCCCTCCGAAATAGGCCTTTTGTAGCCGTACTGGCAGATCATTCCGCGGTACAATCTGCACTTCCCATCCATCTTCGATGAGTAGCGAGGTACTTTGAATGACCTGCTCAAGTTCTGGCTCACTGAGCGCTAATTTCATCGATCCGTTACGACGGTATGAGCATGACCAGCCACTTTGCTCAAGTTCGTCAATGAGGCTCTTGAGAAGCTCATGATTGCCTATGGTAAATGCCCAGAGACGTCGAGCCTGTTCGCGTCCGTAGCGTTGAATGACATTTGAATAGGACGCAGTTGTGCCATAAGCAATAAACCCGCCATTGCGCCCGCTCGCTCCAGCAGCAATGCCGCGAGCCTCCAACACTCTGACATTGATACCGGCTCGTGCCAGCCAGAGTGCCGTTGCAGTGCCTGTAATACCTGCACCTATTACGGCGACTTCAGTTTCACATGTGCCCTGCAAAGGGTTACTTGAAATTGCCTTGCCTGCTTCGTTTAGTTCCAATTGCCATAAAGATGTGCTACCCACCATTATCCCTTTCTGGCTGTTGTTATTCTATATTGTTTACTGTGTGACATTACAATCTTCTTTTCTCTACTTCAACATATGTAATGCCCTGCCAATGTTTGTGTGTTCCTACTATAACAAAATCAAAGCGATCTATGTCTAGTATCGCGGCTTTATCGTCGAAAGGAAAGTCGGGATCACCAAACTTAAGAAAATCAAAACAGCCTGATTGCTCTAAATGAGTAATCTCCCTTGCAAGGGTGATAGAGGCATCGTCGTGTCTAGATAGTAGGGCTTCCAGATAATCGGCGCAGACACTATCTTCACTTACCACATTACTCTTATTAGAGAATGTTGGTAAGAGCGTTATAAGCCCTCCTGTTGTTTCAGCCAGATCACGAGCATAGATCGCAGTAGCTTTCGCGTTTACCAGTGAGCAAAGCAGTTGGTGCAGTGCATGCACTGCACCAACTGCTCCCTGAGTGCCAGCGCCTGTACACTGTATTAGCAATCGTCCGTCTACATCTGCTGCTGCCATGAGCGATGGAGAATTGTTGAAATCAAAGCCTGGGATTAAGCGTCCACCTATTTCACCTGCCAACAGCGCATGTGGTTCTCGTACTCGCAGTGCAAACGCCTCTTCTACTGTGCGTACAAGCCAGAGGCGCTGCGCTCCACCTGAAAATGCATAGGCCGCAACGCTAAAAGCACGAATCACGTCGATAACAATGACGACACCGCGCGCTAGTGCAGCTTCTTGTAGATTAACACGTCTGATTTCTAAGTTGCTCATTTACCGTCTCGATAGAGTTGTCATCGATTTACTCGTCTATTTGTGCCTTCTGTAGCTTGCCACTATAGTCTGTATACACTACTTTCCATTCTGTAAATACGTCCAGGCCTGCGATTCCCGCCTCCCGGTGTCCATTGCCGGTACCGCTAGTTCCACCAAAGGGAAATTGGATTTCCGCTCCGGTCGTGCCTGAATTGACGTAGAGGATGCCTGTTGTGATATCGCGCATTGCTCGTTGCACGCGGTTGATGTCCTGTGTGTAGATTGCGCTGGAAAGCCCGAACTTCGTATTGTTATTGACAGCAATAGCTTCCTCGAAGGATGGTACATCTATCATTGAGAGTACAGGCCCAAATATCTCTTCTTGAGCGATACGCATGTCTGGGCTTACTTCGGTGAAGAGTGTGGGACGATAGAAGTTCCCGTGTGCTAGCTCGCCCTCGTTTTCAACATGGCCACCAGTGACAAGTTTAGCACCCTCCTCTTTCCCAATTTCGGTATAACTATGGATCTTCGTCAATTGGGAAGCGTTGATGACGGGACCAACATCGACACTTTCGTCCAATCCATTGCCCAGCCGTAATTGTTCGATGCGTGGTACGAGCATGTTCACCAGTTGTTTGCGAACAGAGCTGTGAACGATCACGCGGCTACAGGCGGTACAACGTTGCCCGGTGGTACCATAGGCGCTCCAGAGTATCCCCTCGACTGCGAGATTGAGATCAGCGTCATCCATCACTATTACCGCGTTCTTGCCACCCATCTCCAGTGAAACACGTTTCAGGGACTTTGCAGCTTCTATCGCCACATGACGACCCGATTCGGTGGAACCGGTGAAAGATATGATTGAGACATCGGGATTGTGAAGAAGTGCTTCGCCAACTGTGCCACCTGGGCCAAATACAATATTTACAACGCCTTCTGGCAGACCTGCTTCATACATTATTTCGACCAGCCGCAATGCGCTTAATGGTGTATCGCTGGCGGGTTTGAAAACCACAGTGTTGCCCGCGATGAGAGCTGGAAACATTTTCCAGGTTGGGATGGCCATCGGGAAATTCCAGGGTGTGATGCAGGCGACAACTCCTACGGGATCGCGCATGGCAACACCCGATTTGTTGGATAATTCAACAGGGACACTATAGCCAAAGAGTCTGCGTCCTTCACCGGCCATATAGTAGGCCATATCGATGCCTTCCTGCACATCGCCGCGTGTTTCCTTCAGCACTTTGCCCATTTCCTGGGTCATTGTACGAGCTAACTCTTCTTTGTGCTGTTTGAGTAGTTCTCCTATGCGAAAGAGGATTTCACCACGTTTGGGGGCAGGCACCAAGCGCCATTTCTCGAATGCTGCACGAGCAGCGGCAACTGCGGCATTAGCATCGGTCTCTCCGGAAAGCGGAAAATATCCCAGGATTTCACCTGTTGCTGGATTGTAATTAGCAAAGTTCTTGCCGCTTTCAGCTGCTTGCCATTTACCTCCAATGTGGTTCTGAAATACGTTGGCTGTCGTTGTCATAGTCAATCTCCTATCTGGACTTGCTTCTCAATTTGGTTCTGTGGCTTACATTGTATACCATGATGAGGTATTTGAGTGTGAGGTGTGTTTGGGGTGTGACAGTCCCCTTTTGTCATGCTGAGTGCAGCAAGCGTCTCGGTTTGACGAGGGAGATCCTTCGTTTCGCTCAGGATGACAAGGAGGAGGTGATCAACGTCAAATAAAGCTGCTATTTTGTCACTTAACCACCCCTCAGCATGTAATTGATTGCAATTTCTTCTACGGGGACAGGTTCTCGGCTTTTTAGTTCTGCTCTTGTCTTGCTATCAAACAGCAGAAAACATAACATTCCATAGAAATTACTCAGTAGAAGATTGCTGAACTTCGGCAATGCGGGTTTGTAGATGAGTATACATACTCTTAGCCAGTTCATTGGATGGTTGAATTGACAAGAAATCAGTCAAGTCGTCTATTGCCTCTTGCAATTGTGCTAATGACGAACAAGACGATGCAAAATGAGTGTACTTTGACTCCGTTTCTATTACATTCCCAGCAGCGAGGTAGTAAAGAGCTAGGTTAAAACCAAACTGGAAATCATCTGGAGTACTCCGCAACTCGGCTTGACCTAGTTCGATCGCAACTCGTATGTCACTTTCAAATGCCTTGAGTTGACCGATAAGCATATGTACTTGTGCTCGACGATATCGATACCAGTCATTCTTTTTATCGAGAGCAATGGCTCGGTCGAAGTCGGCCAATGCCTCCTCATAGCGCTCCATTGCCTGATATGTCTGTCCTCTGATTGCGATTGCCAAGTCATTCTTTTCATCAAGAGCAATGGCTCGGTCGAAGTCGGCCAATGCCTCCTCATAGCGCTCCATCAGACCGTAAGTCACACCTCGATTGACAAAGATCCAGGCATCCTCAGATATATGCTTTAGCGCCTCTTCAAAATCATCGAGGGCTTTCTCCAATTTCTCATCCTGTATATAGCTTTCCCCACGGTAAGCAAGTGCATAACCTTTCGCTTGAGGAATGAGTTCAGTAATATTACATAACCTATCAAACATTGCAAAACCATCTCTTAGCTCCCCATCCTCCACAGCTTGGAGTTGTTGGCGGAATAACTGCACAATCTCATTTTGCTTATGAGAAAGCTCATCGTGAACATCGCCTAAACTCAATACCTCTATCATTTCAATAGCAAAGGCTCGGCGTTTTCGTACCGCTACCACAAACAGGCTCAATACCTCTCCCCAATGTTTGATAGGATCAGCAACAAGAAAGTGGTAGGCATAGGCAAGCGTATCTGCACGCCACTGCTCGTTTGTCCATTGTTCGCCTTCTGTTAAACACAATTCATCACGTCTGGTGTTATAGTGGCCAGCAAGTGCCATCTGTGTCTTTCTATACGTTTGTGGACTTTCCTGGCGCTGGTAGTGCAACATCATACGCCGTACAACATCGTGATAGCGC
>DATMNR010000269.1:0-17053 GCA_035568795.1 Ktedonobacteraceae bacterium | reverse complement strand
TATGTGCATAAGAAGCATTTTCCCTTGACAAGGTGATGTCGTGCCGACTATACTTCAATCAAGCGGTGTTACATGAGTAATATCGCGCCCTCGCAGGGGTCAATGATCCATGCTTCAACTAAATTCAACCAGTCAGGTTTGACATTCCCCAACCTGATTGATGGAAAACATCCTGATGAACATACTGTGCCGATGTATCAAGTGAGTCAATATTCAATAATTGAGTAATCAAGGAGTGAGCAATGCCAGTTGTTTCGATGCAAGAAATATTGGGCCACGCTTTCAAGGAACGTTACGGTGTAGCTGCGTTTAATATCTTCAATGATCTCTCACTTGAGGCGGTGTTGGCAGCAGCCGTTGAAGTGAGATCGCCCGTGATAATTCAGACCTCTGTCAAAACAGTGAAGTCAATTGGCCTCGAATTCCTCTACGCGATGTGGATTGAGTTAACAAGAGATATCTCAGTACCAGTCTCTCTTCACCTGGATCATTGTCCTGAACGTGAAGTCATTAGTTCTTGCCTGGCAAAAGGCTGGAATTCTGTCTTGTTTGATGCCTCAGCTTTACCGGTTGCAGAAAACAAACGTCAGACCATAGAGGTCGTGGCCGAGGCTCGTCTTTACGGGGCTGGTGTCGAAGGTGAGATCGAGGGTATTCAAGGAGTGGAGGACGATCATGGATCTGATGAAGAGTCTACACGTCAATCCCTTGAAGTCGCCCTGGATTTCATCCGATCAACAGGGGTCGACTGCTTCGCGCCTGCCATAGGCAATGCCCATGGGGTATACAAATCTGAGCCGAAACTTGATGCCCAGCGTGTTTCCGACATTGTCGCTGTTATACCAGTGCCCATTGCCCTTCACGGTGGTACTGGCATGTCGAACCAACAATTCAGAGATTTGATCTCACGCGGCTGCGCCAAAGTCAATATCTCCACAGCCGTCAAAATGACTTTCATGAAATCGAACCTTTCGTTCTTGCGTGATGCCGAAGCGAAAAATAAGTGGGACCCACCCTCGCTCTTCCGTTATGTTCGTCAAGAGGTCAAAGAGATGGCCAAGGGATACTTGCAGACATTCGGTTCTGAGGGCAAAGCATGGTAAAAGCGATAATATTCGACTGCGATGGCGTCATAGCCGACACGGAGCGCTTCGGCCATCTCCCCGCATTTAACCAGACCTTTAAAGAGTTTGGTCTGCCTGTACATTGGTCAGAGGAAGAATACGGCGTCAAGCTCAAAATTGGAGGTGGTAAAGAGCGTATGGCGAGTTTGCTTACCGACGAGTTTGTGCGGGAAGCTCATCTGCCTACGGATGTTGAAGAACAGCGTAACATGCTGGCAGCATGGCATAAACGGAAAACAGCGATTTTCAAAGAGATCGTGAATTCAGGTCGTTTGCCCGGGCGACCCGGAATCGCCCGTATTGTAGAAGAGGCGATAGCAAACCAGTGGAAGCTCGCAGTAGCCTCAACCTCTGCAGAGGAATCTGTGCGTGCCATTTTAGAACATGCCGTCGGGCAAGAGCATGCGGCGCATTTCGAGGTTCTGGCCGGGGATATTGTTCCCAAAAAGAAACCCGCACCTGATATTTATGTCCTGACCATGGAACGCCTGCAAACCAGACCAGAGGAGGCAATTGTTATCGAGGACTCGCGCAACGGTCTGCTGGCGGCCATCGGAGCAGGGCTACGCTGTGTAGTGACACTCAGTAGCTACACAGTAGACGAAGACATGCAAGAAGCGATCCTGGTGGTTTCCAATCTAGGTGATCCAGATAATCCCATGCATATCATTGCCAACAGAGGTCAGGCAACCCCTGATAACTTCATCACTTTGAGCGATCTCGAGGCATGTCTTCTGCCTAAGATCTAAACCCAGGAGGGATCTACGAAAGGAGGTTTAATGGAGCGTTCAAGTCTGGAAAGCGTCAAACTTGTAGTGCGAACAATTGCGCAAACTGCGGTCGACAACGAGCAATATTTCGGTGATCTCGACGCGGTAGTTGGTGATGGTGATTTCGGGTATTCGATGGCTCGTGGTTTCGAGAAGGTGCTGCTCGACTGGGACACACTTGAGTACAACGACACCGGCACATTCCTCAAAAAAGTGTCACTCATCATCACCAGCCGCATCGGCGGGACATCAGGGCCAATCTGGGGTACAGCTTTCTTGCGAGCCGCTACTGTTGCCGGCAACAAGCAGGAGTTAGAAGGGACAGATGTCATAGCTATGCTGCGTGCAGCCATCGAGGGTATTAAAAAGCGAGGTCAAACCGACCTAGGTGACAAGACGTTGCTCGATGCGCTCGTTCCGGCTGTTGACCAGTTGGAGCTGGCACTCAGTGCTTCCACAGATGTTCGGACAGCTCTCCAGCAAGCTGCTGCTGTTGCTCGAGAACGCGCGGAAGCTACGACAGAGCTTCAAGCCAAACGGGGACGAGCTGCCTATTCAGGCGAGCGCAGTATTGGAACACTTGATGCCGGAGCTGTGGCCGTCGCGGTTATGTTCGAACAGGTGAGCGAAGCCTGGAAGTAGTCCAGGCTGAGATATATGCAATCTAACCGACAAAGAAGTATGTCAACCAATGGACCTACTGATAACGAAGAGTGTTAACGAAAGGAACAAACTATGAAGAAGTTCGTCAACGACCCGAAGCAATATGTGCCTGAGATGCTCACAGGCATCGCGCTTGCGAATCCTACGACCCTCAGGTATGTGCCAGAGTACAACCTCATTATGCGTGCTGATGCCCCAAGCGACAAGAAGGTTTCGATCATACAGGGATCAGGTTCAGGTCATGAGCCAGCCCATGTCATGATCGTAGGCCGAGGGATGCTAGATGCAGCCTGTCCCGGAGATGTGTTCGCGGCACCACCCATGGACTATGTGTTAGAGACGACCAAGCTATTGGCCACACCTATGGGCGTATTGCACATCGTCAATAACTATACAGGTGATCGCATGGCCTTTGATATGGGGAAAGAGATGGCAGAGGCTGAAGGGATCCGTATTGAGACGGTGATCGTTGATGATGACGTTTCGGTGAAGGATTCCACCTGGACCGTTGGTCGACGTGGCGTAGCTGGCAACTTCTTCGTGATTAAGGCGGTTGGAGCTGCTTCCGAACAGGGTGCTGACCTGGATCACCTAGTCGATCTGGCCAAACGGGTGAACTCAGTGACTCGATCGATGGGCATGGCTCTCACCTCCGGTACCGTCCCGGCAGCGGGCAGACCAAACTTCGAGTTAGGCGATGATGAAATGGAGATGGGTGTCGGTATTCATGGGGAGCCAGGCCGCCGCCGCGAAAAACTTGCAAGCGCGAATGCAATCATCGACGAATTGCTTGAAGCCGTTGCCTCTGATCTACCTTTTAAGAGCGGTGACAATGTGGCGCTCATGATTAATGGCCTTGGTGGGACCCCAATCTCAGAGTTGTACATTTTGTATGGACGAGCACACCAACAACTCGAAGCTCGTGGTATCAAAGTCCAGCGCAACTATGTTGGTAGCTACTGCACCTCTCTCGATATGGCAGGATGCTCGCTCACCTTAGTAAGGCTAGACGATGATTTGGTGAAGTTGCTCGACGCGCCAGCAGAGGTTGCTGTTCGCATATTCTGATGAATTTCGATATGGCACTATTTTAGGATACCCTGGAAGGCACCATAAAATAGTGCCATACAATTTACTGAGCTTTCAAAAGAGAGGAAAGACAGATATGGACCCGCAGAAGACTGCAGTTGTGTTAATTGAATATCAGAACGATTTCACCTCGGACGGTGGTACCCTCCATGATGCGGTGAAGGATGTGATGGAGAAAGAGAACATGCTTCCCAATACCGTGGAGATGGTAGAGAAAGCACGCGAACTTGGTGCGACGATCATTCACGCGCCGATCACCTTTACCAATGACTATCATGAGCTGTCTCCCAATCCCTACGGTATTCTAAAAGGTGTTGTGGATAGTAAGTCGTTCCGCAAAGGCACCTGGGGCGCGGAAATCGTACAAGACCTGACTCCTCTGAAAAGAACTATCCCATGTTCTCGCGCCCGATGAATCATAATGAGTTTCTAACCGAATTGTCTGGTGAGGAAGCAATTCTGACCAGCGGCAGGGGCTATAGTAATGAGGGCGGAGTGGGATAGACCACCATTTCTTCAACTAATTCTATCCCATCGCCAATAAATATAATCCCTTCTGTCAAGACTGCAGCCCGCAGATCTGGGCGGGGTAACACCAGGCAATGCGTTGCCTGATCTGAGTTTTCCAGGAGGGTCGGCTCCTTCTGTACCTCGCTCTCCGAGGCAAGGGCATCGCTTGAGCGTGGCGAAAGCCCACGCAGGGTCACATTGCCGATGCGAAAAGTGCGTCCGGCCAACTGACTCAGGGAGCAGTTGCGTACAACAATATTGCGTCTCGCACTGTCTCCTGAGTCGACAGGCGGTTCTTGCTTCTTCATCGACTCGATGGTTTCCTCTTCTATCAAGGTGACGTCGCAGGTAAACTGATCATATGCTGCGTCTCCGATGCCGCGTCGTAGATAAAAGCGATCACCCTTGATACCTCTTCCTGGCACCAGTTGCGCCATAGAAAGCGCGGTCATGGGGATATGTGCCGAGGGCGAAATGTGTAAGGAAACAACAGACCCCGCTATGGCTTTCTCTGGCTGATTTTTTGTGCTTCCGTCTTCAAACGATATGTTATTCATTTGATTCATTAAACATACCTCTCCTACAAATATATCTCAGTGACATATATCGCTACTGCTAGCCTTAGATTAGGGTTTGCCTTCGAGGCACACAGTTGGCAAAGCGTTCATACTCAGTTGATAATAATTCATGAATTGAGTATATGAATAAGAATTAGCACTGTCAAGTCGTTAGGCAATGTGAAGAGAAGCCTTGTACTCTTGCGATAGTGGTCCTTGATTGATGCAGATAGAAAACTGCACAATCAATTCGTTTATTCAACCATCCCTATATCAGGCTGTCCCCATGTCACTGTGGCAGTCACCTGGAGGGGCAGCATCCCATCGCTACGGAATTGCGAAAGAAGTGTTCTTACCTTATGGTCAAACTCTCCCGCCTGTTGCTGACCCATGAATTCCATGGAGAAAACACTTCTGGAATGCAGGCCCGCAATGAAATCATCCACAGACTGGAAGAAAGGGACAGGGTCGGTTTCCTTCTCCCCCTGCTGGTGAAAAAAGCCTCGTGTCTTTAACTCTTCAACTGTATTTAATGGCCTGTGGTTTCGGCGAGTTGAGAATTGAGCGCGAAGTTTCCTGAGGTCGGCATCCCAGGGCATTGGCAACGTTCGCCGATAGATTAGCGCAAGGAAGCCATTGGGAGTCAACATAGAGCGAAAACGCGGGAACGCTATTGACCACTCAGTCCAATGAATGCTCGATCCCGCTGTTACCAGCGCATAGGGAGGAGTAAGTGGCACGTCTTCAACCTTCCCGTAGATCCATTGTAAATGAGGATGATTCCCATTAGGTAGCCGCTTGCCCTTCTCAATCATCTGCAGTGAGAAATCGACGGCATCGATCCGCTCAACTTTGTCAACCAATTGCCGGGCAATATCCCCCGAGCCTGCACCTACATCGAGTACAGCACGAGGCTCACCTGTAATGAGGCCTGAAAGAATGTCAAAAACCTCATTGGGGTATGGAGGTCGATACTTATAAGCATCGACTACACGTTGATCTTTGAACGCCTCGGCGAAGGAGGCTCCAAATTGCTCTGGTTTTGGCTGCATCTCATGTCCCTTGCCTATCAAAAGCGAGAGTGGTTCATAGGAATGTAAGCATGTGCAGATAGTATTGTTTCGGGTACTTCCCAATCAAATCGTAGCTTTTGTTCTTTCACATGTCAAGGATAGGGACAGATAGGTAAGCGAAACCACTTGTAATTCTCTAAGTTTGAGACGAAAAGTCCATGACCTGATTTACAGGCACAATGAGGCATACACAACCGCCGCAGGAAAGCGACTGCCTATTGGCAGAAAAGGTGACCAGCACCTGGATATTACCAGACTTAGGATGTGAATACGAATGCTTGACATGGTAGAAAGCGTCGGCTATAATGGTCTGGTCGATCACTCAGGGGGTATCAGTTCGTGCTCCTCGTGACGAGAGTAACAGGTGTTGAGTTTCTCCCTCGGTACTCTCCGTTAGTTAGCCTGGCTTAGGATAAATGGTACGGGCAAAGCGGATGTGCTTAGATTTATCCGATGGGCGCTTCTCATTCTGGGCAGTTACCAAAGTGGCCAAATGGGGCTGACTGTAAATCAGCTGTCTTCGACTTCGGGGGTTCGAATCCCTCACTGCCCACCTCACCTAAAGCCTGCCCGTGTGGCGCAGCGGTAGCGCACAGTCTTGGTAAGACTGGGGTCATGGGTTCAATTCCCATCACGGGCTCCCGTGGTTTCTGATCGATGCGAATGTTACATGCTTTCACGGATCGATCAATTTGAGGGTGTTGTAAATGGCTTCTGATAGTATCTAAGTCATCTGCGCCCTAAAATCGATCGACTTGAGGGTATTGCACGCATACTCGCATCTTCATGAAAATCCACGCTGGACGTACAAGTAGCTCTCACTGCCGTCTTCTGAAGAGGTCGTCGCTTCCTATATTATGTCCGGCTTAGTGCCGGATGAAAATGAATGCATGGAAGTATTAGTGCGTAAGAATCAGACAAGTTGGCGATCAGTCAATCAGGGGACGGCTGCTGCATGTTTATAGCCATTGTTATCTGATCGCAGATAGTTGTAGGAGGAGCCATTTAGGATATGGCAAAGAAGAAGTTTGAGCGAACGAAGCCGCATGTGAACGTCGGGACGATCGGCCACATCGACCATGGCAAGACGACGCTAACGGCGGCGATCACGAAAGTGCTGGCCAAAGCCAGCGCAACCAACAAGTATATCGCCTTTGACCAGATCGACAAAGCGCCCGAGGAGCGCGAGCGCGGCATCACGATCGCGATTGCGCACGTGGAGTACGAGACGGAGAAGCGGCACTACGCGCACGTGGACTGCCCAGGGCATGCCGACTACATCAAGAACATGATCACCGGAGCGGCGCAGATGGACGGAGCGATCCTGGTGGTGAGCGCGCCAGACGGCCCGATGCCGCAGACGCGCGAGCACATCTTGCTGGCGCGACAAGTGGAAGTGCCAGCCATGGTGGTGTTTTTGAACAAAGTCGACATGATGGACGACGAAGAGTTGCTGGAACTGGTCGAATTAGAAGTGCGCGAACTCTTAAGCAAGAACGACTTCCCCGGCGACGACGTGCCGGTGATCCGCGGCTCCGCGCTCAAAGCGTTGGAGAGCAGTGGGGATCTCTCGCGCACAGACGAGAACGCCGCCTGCATCTGGGAGTTGATGGATGCGGTGGACAGCTACATCCCGACGCCCGAGCGAGCCATCGACAAGCCGTTCTTGATGCCGGTGGAAGACGTGTTTGGCATCAAAGGACGCGGCACGGTCGCCACCGGGCGTATCGAGCGTGGGGTGGTCAAGACGGGTGAGTCGGTGGAGATCATCGGCATGAAGGACGAGACACGCAGCGTCGTGGTGACGGGCGTGGAGATGTTCCAGAAGACGCTGGATCAGGGCATGGCGGGAGACAACGTGGGCTGCCTGTTACGCGGGGTCGAGCGCGCGGATATCGAGCGGGGGCAGGTGTTAGCCAAGCCAGGCTCGATCAAGCCGCACAAGACGTTCCAGGCGCAGGTGTACGTGTTATCCAAAGAAGAGGGAGGGCGGCACACGCCGTTCTTCAACGGGTACCGGCCGCAGTTCTACATTCGCACGACCGACGTGACGGGAGCGATCAAGCTGCCGGAGGGAGTGGAGATGGTGATGCCGGGCGACAACATCGAGATGACGGTGGAGTTGATCCAGCCGATTGCGATGGAAGAGGGTGTGAAGTTTGCCATCCGTGAGGGTGGACGCACCGTCGGCGCTGGCATCTGTGTCCGGGTCGAGAAATAACATAGTGTGAAAGGTATCCCATTTTAAATGGGATACCTTATGTAGGCCTGACATACATGCTGATGTCACAATTCCTACTTAGGAGATAAAAATGGCCGCAGGAACAAAGCAGCGCATTCGCATTCGCCTGAAGGCATACGATCACCGTATTCTCGATCAATCAGCGATGCAGATTGTTGATACAGCACAGCAGACAGGCGCTCGTGTCTCGGGACCGGTGCCTCTGCCTACAGAGATCGGTAAATTTACTGTTATGCGTTCGCCTTTTATTGATAAAGATGCACGCGAGCAATTTGAGATTCGCACACATAAACGCCTGATAGATATTATTGAGCCGACCAACAAAACTGTTGAGGCCCTAACACGGTTGAATCTGCCCGCAGGCGTGGACATCGAAATCAAGCTGTAGAGAAGGTGTGTTGTGCGAGGAATAAGCTATTCGTTTATGTAGCTTGGGAGAAAAGCACACCTGCAAGATAAATGAGATACCTACAGCAAGGAAGAGAGGATAGGATATGCTCAGTGGATTGTTGGGCAGAAAAGTCGGCATGACCCAGGTATTTGGGGAGAATGGCACAGCTATCCCGGTCACAGTGATCGAGGCTGGACCATGTATCATAACACAAATTAAGACTACTGCTCGTGATGGATATGAGGCTGTCCAAATTGGATTTGAGCAGGCGAGACTAAAAAGTGCGATACGCCCGGAATTAGGGCATCTTGGACATAGTCTCCCCTTGCTAAAAGCTCAGCGTAAGCGCTTGCAGACCTACCAGCAAGAGCAGCGAGGAAAAAAGGTCACAGGTGAAGAGGCTGAGGCAAAGGAACAAACGGAAACTGCTTCTGCGGAAGATAAAAAAGACAAACAAATCGAGAAGCTACTTAAGGTGCAGCAAAACAGGCAGCGGCGCCCAGGACCAGAGCTTGGTCCATTCAGAGTTTTGCGCGAAGTGGCGTTGCAAGAAGGCTCTGCACCTGAGAGTTTGGAACTCGGTTCAAAAATTGATGCAAGTCTCTTCGTAGCTGGCGAATCGGTTGATATTGTTGGCACCTCCAAAGGTAAAGGTTTCCAGGGTGGTGTCAAACGTCACGGATTCCGAGGAGGACCTAAGACTCATGGTCAGTCAGATCGTACACGTGCGCCTGGCTCGATTGGATCTGGGACTACCCCTGGACGCGTGCTGAAAGGCACACGTATGGCAGGTCGCATGGGCAATGAACGTGTGACGGCGAAGAAACTGGAAGTGATTCAAGCTGATCCTGAGCGTAACCTGCTGGTAGTAAAGGGTTCTGTACCCGGAGCTAATGGCGGATTGCTCATGATTAAGAAGCATGTGATGAGGTAACCGAAATGCCTTCGACTACAGTGTATAACATGGCCGGAGAGGCCGTAGAAAAACTCGAATTGAGCGAGCAGGTGTTCGGAGTTACCCCCAATGTGGCGGTTCTCCACCAGGTTGTTACAGCACAACTGGTGAATCGCCGTCAAGGAAATGCTTCGACAAAGACTCGCGGTGAAGTATCGGGTGGTGGCAGAAAGCCATACAAACAGAAAGGCACGGGTCGCGCTCGACAGGGGAGCACCCGTGCACCGCAGTACCGTCATGGCGGTGTTGTCTTTGGCCCCAGGCCAAAAGAATTCCACCAGGACGTACCGAAAAAGATGCGCCGCCTGGCAATTAAATCAGCTCTATCAGATAAAGTTGCGAATGAGCAACTCATCGTACTCAGGGATCTAGCGTTAGAATCTCCACGTACGAAAGAAATGCTGGCGCTTCTGGCTAACCTGCCAGTGGACGGTAAGAAGATTCTGATGATGTTGCCAAAACGCGACGAGAACATCGTACTTTCGACTCGCAATATTCCTTCTGCCAAAGTGCAGCATGTTTCATCAATTAACGTGGTGGAACTACTAAAGCATGATTATGTGATTATGTCGAAGGAGACTGTGCGTTGGATTGAACTGGTTTTCGGCGAGGGTCTAAGCGCCGAAGAGGCAAGTCAAAAAATTACTGCACAACTGGACGAAGAGGTAACTGCTACAGAGCAGCTTGAGGAAGCGGAAGAACTGGCTGAAGTGCCGGTAACCGAAGCAACTGAAGACAATACCCCAGACCAGGAGCAGGAATCAGAGACTGAGGCACCAATAGATGATGGGGAGGAGTAAACAGTGGAAATCACAGAAGTACTGCGTCATGGTATAGTCACCGAAAAAACGGTGAAGCTACAGGACCCTGAGACGCATGGTAGGAAGAAAAACCAGAGTAGAAGGGGCCAGTATACCTTCGCAGTAGCCCTGGAGGCCAATAAAATTGATGTTCGCCGTGCAGTTGAGACGATTTTCAAAGTAAAAGTTGTCTCGGTCAATATCATGCGAATGCCTGGTAAGAAACGTATGTTGCGGCGTAAAGGATCTGCTCCAAAGCCAATTGAGGCTCGCGAGTGGAAGAAGGCGATTGTTACCCTTCGTGAAGGTGATGCAATCGACGCATTGAAGGCGTAGTCCTTCCATGTCTTCTGACACGAAATGTGGCTGCATAGCAGCGTTGAAGATATGGATTCAGAGCAAGGTGTTGAGAGATGCCAATTAGACAGTACCGACCAACATCTCCTGGACGTCGTGGCATGTCGGTTTCGACATTCGAGGAGATTACAAAGACAAAACCAGAGAAATCTCTGGTGGTAAAATTAAATAAGCACTCGGGTCGCAACAACCAGGGCAGGATTACCACACGTCATCGTGGGGGTGGAGCTAAGCGCGCTTACAGATTGATTGATTTTAAGCGCAAAAAACAAGATGTTCCTGCTAAGGTCGCTGCGATTGAGTACGATCCGAATCGTTCTGCGCGTATTGCGTTATTACATTATCTGGATGGTGAAAAGCGCTACATTATTGCACCAGTAGGTCTTAAAGTTGGCGATCAGGTAATGGCAGGACCAGAAGCTGATATCAAGCCAGGCAATGCGCTTCCGTTGAAGAACATTCCTACAGGCACAACTATACACAACATCGAGTTAACGAGGGGTCGTGGCGGTCAGATGGTGCGTGGCGCAGGCGCAGGTGCTCAACTTATGGCAAAAGAAGGCGATTATGCCTTAATACGTTTACCATCAGGTGAGCAACGCAAAGTACATATCCTCTGTACGGCAACGATAGGACAGGTAGGCAATGTAGACCATGAGAACCGCAACCTCGGTAAAGCTGGGCGTGCGCGTCATATGGGGCGTCGTCCTTCGGTGAGAGGTTCGGTAATGAATCCTCGCGACCATCCGCACGGTGGTGGTGAGGGGCGTGCGCCAATTGGTGGGCAACCACAGACGCCCTGGGGTAAGCCTGCTCTAGGATATAAGACGCGCAGAAATAAAAAGACCGATCAATTTATTGTGCGTCGTCGCAATGCTGGCAGGAGGAGATAGCATATGTCACGCTCAAGAAAAAAAGGGCCATACATTCATGAGTCTCTGAGGAAGAAAGTATTGGCTATGATCAGAAGTGGCGACCGCCGTGTTATCAAGACCTGGTCGCGTGCTTCAACAATCTTCCCCCAGATGGTGGGAATGACAATCGGCGTCCATAATGGTAAAACGCATGTACCTATCTATATTACAGAGAATATGGTGGGACACAAGTTGGGTGAATTTGCTCCTACACGACACTTTCGGGGTCATGCAGGAGGTAAGAGTGAGAAGACCACGTCGGTCCGCTGAGGTGAAAGATGCAAGTCAGAGCTATTGCTAAAGACATTGGTATTCCGCCACGCAAGATGCGTCTGGTCACCAATGCGGTGAAAGGGCTTCGTGTGAATGAGGCTCTAGCGTATCTTCAGTTTATGCCTAATGCGGGTGCGCGGCCAGTAAGTAAAGTGGTGGCGTCAGCAGCGGCAAACGCGGAGAACAATTACAATTTAAACCCAGATGAACTGTATATTCTAAACATTGTGGCGGATGACTCATTCCGAGTCAAGCGAATTAAAGCGCGCCCGCATGGTCGAGCGGCTCGTATATTGAGGCGCTTTTGCCATGTAACAGTGATTGTCTCAGACGATCCGGCAGACGCCGGCAACTAGAGACGCTAAGAAGGAGGACACTTTTGGGACACAAAGTGCATCCCACCGGTTTCAGGCTCGGCGTCGTGAAAGGCTGGCAGTCTCGCTGGTACGCTGAGCGTGATTATAAGGATTTACTTGCGGAAGATTTCATGTTGCGCAAGCAAATCCAAAAGGAACTTGCCAACGCATCAATCTCGCGCATTGAGATTGAACGTGCAGCCGCGAATCAGGTATCGGTAACGATTCATACAGCGAAACCCGGTATAGTAATTGGGAAAAGTGGTGAGAAGGTAGATAGATTACGTGCGGTGCTGGAGGCGAAAACCAAAAAGCGCGTGCGCTTGAATATTGTAGAGATTCGCCAGCCCGAGCTGGATGCATATCTAGTTGGACGTAGTATTGCTGAGCAATTGGAGAAACGCGTTTCTTTTCGTCGCGCAATGAAGCAAGCGGTGCAGAAAACGATGCGTGCAAATGCAAAGGGCATACGAGTCATCGTTGGTGGAAGATTAGGTGGAGCTGAAATTGCACGTAGCGAGAAAGAGGTGGAGGGGAAGATTCCTCTACATACTCTGCGTGCTGATATTGACTATGGTTTGACAGAGGCGCATACGACCTTTGGTGTGATTGGCATTAAAGTATGGATTTATAAGGGTGATATTCTTCCCAGCAAACGACGTGAAGGCGGAGAAGCACAACAGGAAACTGCCCTGCCATTTGCCCCGCGTGATCGCACAGAAGCTGGTGAACGTCGCGGAGAGCGTCGCCCACCACGTGGCGCACGGCCACAAGGTGGAGAACGCCAACAGCGAGGGGAACGTCCTGCGCGTGCGCAGGGAGAGCGTTCTCCAAGAGGAGAGCGACCAGCTCAGAGTGGCGAAAGAACCCCGCGCGCACCGCGTGCACAAGGGGAGCGTCCTGCTCGCCAGACGGGCGAAAGAGCCACTCGAGCCAGGCGAACTGAAAGCACGGTCGAGGAAGCTCCAGTAGTGCAGGAAACGAAGAAGGCTACTGAGATTGAGATACCTACAGTTCAGGATATTCAAGAGACTACGGTACCTGAAACTCAGAAAGCTGCTGAGATTGAGGTACCCACATCTCAGGATATTCAAGAGGCCACGGTACCTGAAACTCAGACACCACCGCCACCTGCAACGAGCGATGGCGATTCTGAGAGCGAGTAGAGGAGATTCGAAGCCATGTTATTGGCACCATCACGATATAAGTACCGCAAGCAACATCGCGGTCGTATGAAAGGCACCGCCCAACGAGGCAGTACGCTCGCCTTTGGTGAGTTTGGATTACAAGCACTGGAACCTTGCTGGATGGAAGCTCGTCAGATCGAGTCTGCGCGTATTGCACTCACCCGCTTTATGAAGCGCGGTGGCAAGGTGTGGATTCGCGTCTTTCCTGACAAGCCTATCACGGCCAAACCAGCTGAGACACGTATGGGTAGTGGTAAAGGTGCTGTAGATCATTACGTGGCAGTAATTAAACCAGGGCGTATCATCTTCGAAATAGGCGGCGTGAGCGAAGAAGTCGCCAAAGAAGCAGTACGTCTGGCGAGCCATAAACTGCCGGTTAAAACCCGCTTTCTAACACGAGGGGAGGCAGAGAGTGTCGAAGGCTAAAGAACGTCGCAAGCAGATTCAGGAACTTACCGTTACTGATGCGAATCGCGAGCTCAAGGATTTGCGAATGAAGCTGTTCAACCTCCGCTTGCAACATCAGCGCGGTGAAGTAAAAAACAACCGTGTATTCTCGCAGACGCGTAAGGACATTGCTCGTTTGTTGCATCGGTTGACAGAGTTGGAGGCTGAGGTATGACACAGCAAACTGCACAAGCTACGGATGCTCAGAAGGCTCATAAAAGCCGTCACCAACAGAAAGTTGGAACCGTAGTCAGCAATAAAATGGACAAAACTATTGTTGTCGCCGTAGAGTCGTTGAAGAAGCATCGTATCTATAAGCGTACATATAAACAGACGAAACGCTTCCAGGCGCACGATGAGGAGAACACCTGTCAGGTTGGCGATGTGGTGCGTATTGAGGAAACCCGTCCACTTAGCAAGATGAAACACTGGCGTTTAGTGGAAATTCTGAAACGTGGTAGTGGTATTGTTCCTGTCGAGGTAGTATTATCTGAGGCTGATCCAGACCTGACATCAGCAACATCCGCTGATACAGATGAGGAGGAGTCGAAATGATCCAGCCACAGACACGTCTAAAAGTAGCAGATAATACTGGCGCCAAAGAGATCATGTGCATCCGTGTTTTGAGTGGTTCAGCCAAAAAATACGCGGGAATAGGTGATGTTATCAAAGCTTCTGTAAAACAGGCTGCGCCCAATGGACAGGTGAAAAAGGGTGAGGTAGTCAATGCAGTAGTAGTTCGTGTGGCAAAGGAGTATGTACGATCAGATGGTTCGCATATACGCTTTGACGAGAATGCCGCTGTTATCATTGCGGCGGGTAATAATCCACGCGGGACGCGTATCTTTGGCCCGGTAGCTCGCGAACTACGTGAACGCAATTTTATGAAGATCATTTCATTGGCACCGGAAGTGCTGTAGGGGTTTGATACTAGAAGAAGTATCATACTCATTGTGGTTTTCGTTGACGTTTGTCGTTCCGCGAGTGCGACAAAGACAAACGACAAACTGTAGAGGGAAAATATGGCAATACGACAAAAAGAGAAAAAACCTCTTCACCTCGCCAAAATGAATATCAAGAAAGGTGATACCGTCTTGATTATCGCAGGCAAGGATAGAGGAAAGCAGGGGGTCGTTTCGCGTGCTCTGCCACAGGTCAACAAAGTCATTGTTGAAGGCCTGAATATCGCAAAGAAGCATATACGCCCGCAAGGCCAGACTCGCCAGGGAGGCATTATTGAAAAAGCGATGCCTCTGCAAGTTTCAAATACCATGCTGATTTGTACTGAATGCGGTAAGCCTACGCGTGTAGCACATGATCGTCGTCCAATGGGAACTGATCAAAAAGTCCGTTCAGTACGTGTGTGCAAGAAATGTCAAAAGGTCATTGAAGATCGGACGAGGAGTAGTTAAACAATGGCATCAAGACTGAAGGAAAAGTATCAGAAAGAGGTCGTGCCAGCCCTGCAAAAGGAATTTGACTACAACAATCCGATGCAGGTACCAACGGTACATAAGGTGGTCGTCAATATAGGAATGGGTGAAGCCATCCAGAATGCGAAAGCAATGGATGCTGCGGTCTCAGACCTGGCATCGATTACAGGGCAACGTCCAGTTATAACACGAGCCAAGCGTTCAGTTGCCACATTCAAGCTGCGTGAAGGTATGCAAATTGGATGTATGGTAACGTTGCGCGGTGATCGTATGTACCACTTTCTCGATAAACTCATAAATGTAGCTCTACCGCGCTTGCGTGACTTCCAGGGTGTATCACCAGAGGCATTCGATGGCCGGGGTAACTATACATTGGGGTTACGTGAACAACTGGTCTTTCCTGAAATCGATTATGACAAGGTAGACAAGGTGCGCGGCATGGAAGTAAGTATTGTGACAACAGCTCGCACCGATGAAGAGGGGCGACGGCTGCTCAAACTGATGGGCATGCCCTTTAAGAAATAACGAGGGACGAGTGGAATGGCAAAAATCTCAATGATTGTGAAGTCGCAGCGCAAGCCCAAGTTCAAAGTGCAGCAGCATAATCGCTGCCAGGTCTGTGGACGGCCTCGCGCCTATATTCGCAAATTCGGCCTCTGCCGCATCTGCTTCCGCGAACGTGCGTTGCGCGGTGAGCTGCCCGGCGTGACAAAGTCGAGTTGGTAATCGGAGGATGTTGTTACATGAACATGACTGATCCCATCGCGGATATGCTGACACGTATACGCAATGCGGTAGCAGCGCGACATAACCGCGTATCGATTCCGGCCTCTAAAATGAAGCTGGCGATTGCGCGAGTGCTAAAAGATGAAGGTTATATCAAGGATATTGAGATCCTCAAGGATAACCCGCAAGGCACTATTCGAATAACGTTGCGCTATGTGGATAAGCGACCGGTGTTGACGCAATTAAAGCGTGTCAGCAAACCGGGGCTACGAGTATATACAAAACGGGCTAATATCCCTCGCGTCCGAGGTGGACAGGGTGTAGCCATTCTATCAACGCCGCAGGGTCTGATGACTGGCCAACGTGCCTATCGAGAAGGCTTTGGTGGTGAAGTCATTTGCTACGTCTGGTAGGCAGGAGGATATAAGATGTCTCGTATTGGACGCGCTCCAATTCCTGTGCCACCAAAGGTGCAGGTGACATGGACTGATGAAAATCTTGTGACGGTCAAAGGTCCCAAAGGGGAGTTGTCATATCAGGTTGATCCTATGTTGACACTCAAGCTCGAGGAAGGGACTCTTGAAGTTACTCGTCCATCAGATAGTAAAGATCATAAAGCAAAACATGGCCTGTACCGTTCGCTCATCAACAACATGGTTGAAGGAGTGACAAAAGGGTATACAAAGCAATTAGAAATTCATGGTGTGGGTTACCGTGCTGCTAAAGTAGGCGACAACCTGGTAATTCAGGTTGGGTATTCGCATCCGATTGAAGTTCAGCCTCCCCAAGGGATTGCTTTTAGTGTCGATGGAGTTGATCCGGCCACCAAGGCTACAAAGCTGAGTGTGAGTGGGATCGATAAGCAACAGGTAGGTGAAATTGCGGCAACGATTCGCAGGTTACGTAAACCTGAGCCTTACAAAGGCAAAGGCATTCGTTATGCAGGTGAAGCAATTCGCCGCAAAGCCGGCAAAGCTGGGAAAGTCGGTGGTAAAAAGAAATGATAAAACGATTTAACGCGAATCAGGCGCGGCTTAAGCGGCATCGCCGTATGAGAAGTCGGCTGGAAGGCTCACAGAACCGACCACGCCTGAATGTCTATCGCAGTGGTATGCATATCTACGCGCAAGTAATTGATGATACGACTGGTCAAACATTGGCTTCAGCCTCTTCATTGGATGAGACT
>DATMNR010000268.1:0-3362 GCA_035568795.1 Ktedonobacteraceae bacterium | reverse complement strand
TTCTAAAATATACCTCGATGAGAAGGTACGGCAAGCACATTACCAGGACCTTCTGAATGAAGCCGAAAAGCAGCGGTTGCTGGCGCAACTGCCCAGGGATCGCCGGAGCAGAAGCAGGTATGCTGCCGGGAAAATTGGCCTGCTGCTCCTAAAGCTTGGCACCCGGTTGAAACAGTTCGAGCAGTCACCCACCGCGCATGAAAATCAAGTCATTCGCCTGCAGTAGTACCATGACACGTTAACCGATCGAAGAATGAATACATAGAGGAATGAATAAAAATAAGAATACATATTGATCGAAAAACAAGGAGAAATTGAATGGACATCACTATCATATTGGTTGCACTCATTGCACTTGCTCTTGCAGCCCTCCGTTTGGGAGTCGATAGCACTGACGGTATCAACAGTCCAGAATGGGAACGCAGACAACGCTGGTATGGCTTCCACGAGGGGGAAGGCGCATGACCTCCGAACCAAATATTCGCATGGACCCCGCGAACATCCTGCTAGCTCGTCTGGGTAGTCGCCTTGCCGAAGAGAACATAAACCGCTTTTTTCAGCGCCTATTCTGGTCAGAGACACTACCAGGACTTTAGATAGGAGATACTGATGTTTCCATTTCCCTATACTGGGCTGCGTCTCGTCCATGATGAGAAGGTCCGTGATGCGATGGAACGGGCTCGCACCGATGCGGAATTGGCTGGCGACTCACGGCGAATTGTGCAGATGTTTCTGATCAGAAGCGTGCTCCTGCGCATTCGTAGCTTGCCGAACATCTTCGCCCTGATTGAACACCGCCGAAGTCGGCCGCGTGCTCTCGCTAAGGGAGATACGCGCGACAGCCGTTAATCGTGCGGCAACGTATTGCCTGCAAGCGCCGTCCCGAAACCAGTCCCGCAAGCTCGGGGATACTGTTGGTCAAATGGTGTCTCATTTGTAGGCAAATGATTTTTTATCCTGAGACCCACCTATAACCGGGAATGCAAAGGGCAAGTTCTCTGTCCAAGTATGAGGAGTTCTCGCCCTTTGCGCTTCCAAGATGAGGATCTGAGGCAATGCACCATCCATTCAAAAATGTCTTCCCGCATATTCCATGCTCACCGTACCTGCTTACTTGTCTATTCTGATGAACTGAGCCGAATACAACACCCGCTCCAATCTCTGAACTTTCCACCTCTTTGTACAGCAACCCGTACAGCAACGCCGGCGAAAAACAGCAAAAATTGGCGATACGCAGCGAACACCAGACCCAGGAATGAAGCACGCTGAGGACGTCAGCGAACAACAGCGAACCTGCTCAAGCGTTTCCCGTATGCGCTACCATCCACCACTTCGCAAATGCCTCAAGTCAGGATAGCAACGGCTTTTGGTGACAGCACTTCGTCATATCGTCGATGCGTGTTTCAACACTTCTCTTGCCCAAACTGTAAATAGAAGATGTTTTCTCAGTCTTCTCCATCATCATCACAAGTGCTGATCCACACACTCACCGTTTGATACGGTCGCGACAGATAGACTACTCGGCATTGAACAAGGATAAGCGAGAATCCATATTTCAAATGATGCAATAAAGAGAAGCCTGGAGACCTTTTGAAACTCACTAGTAAAAGATTGTATAATGATCACATGACATCAAGTTCAGACCTCCTCCAGGATATCTTGTATAATCGGAAAGGAAACCTACCTTGGCTACAAAATGTACCCATCTAGACCAAATACGACAAGTTACACCCAGCGCAAATGGCTGTGAGGATTGCTTGAGAATCGGGGATACGTGGGTACACCTGCGTCTCTGTCTCGAATGTGGGCATGTCGGCTGCTGTGACGATTCGAAGAATAAGCACGCCACAAAGCATTTTCACGCGACAAACCACCCTATTATCCAGTCATTCGAGCCAGGGGAGGATTGGGGCTGGTGTTACATCGACCAGGTAATGCTCGAGTTTGCTTGACCGATTCGTGATTCCACATCTATAACAAGTGTATCTTAAGTAGATACTGGCAAAGGAAAAAGAGCATGGCACAACGAACACGTCTTGCGGTCCCTGTCGGTGAAAGAGACCACAGACAAGGGCCTGAGACAGCCATTCTAACGTTGGTTCAATATGGAGATTATGAATGTCCCTACACACGTCAGTCAACTTGGGTCGTCCAAGATATTCAAAAACAACTCGGGAACCAGTTATGCTTTGTCTTTCGCAACTTCCCCCTCACCGAAATCCATCCCCACGCGCTGCACGCGGCTTTGGCAGCCGAGAATGCCGCAATGCAGGGGAAGTTCTGGGAAATGCATGATTACATCTTCCACCACCAGCATACCCTCGAGGATTCGGACCTGGCGCAATTTGCAGCTGCTGTTGGCCTGGAGACACAGCAATACGCACGCGATATGGAGCACCAGCGCTCTCTGCCACGCATCGAGGAAGATCTAGAAGGTGGCGAGCTTAGTGGGGTTCAAGGAACACCCACATTCTTCATCAATGGGGTCATGTATCGCGGTTCCTGGGAGCACGATGCCTTGCTTGCTGCACTCCAGGCAGCAAGTCAGGTGGGGTGACGCCCCTTTAGGCGTTCAGCAATGGAGGAGAGAGACAACCAGGAGGATGAGCAACCTTTGGAAAGCAACGGCAAGACACAGCATAAGGAACGAGCGGAGAGCTGGCCAGCGCTCCCCTTTGATGCATGGAAGGACACTCGCGAGTAGTTGATGCCCTGTGCAACGGAATCCCCAAGTAGTAGTATTTTTTCATAGTCTTTGAATAAGACTACTCGCAGGAGTGTTCATACCATGAATACGTTCTTCACGGAGGTCCGCCAGACGCTCGTGCCGCGTGGTGAAGTCAAACACGGACCACTACCTCCACTGCTAGTCGCTATGACGCTTGTCACAGGCCTGGTCGATGCGTTCAGCTTTCTGGTTCTTGGTCACGTTTTCGTTGCCAACATGACTGGCAACGTCGTGTTCCTGGCATTCGCTCTAGCAGGCGCATCTGGATTCTCGATCCTCGCCTCTCTGGTTGCGTTAGGCTCCTTTGTGCTCGGCTCCTTTGGCGGGGGATTCCTTGGATCGCACCTTGGTCAGCACCGGGGGCATCTACTCAGCGTCGCTGCCACGATTCAAACACTCTTCCTGGGTATCTCGATACTTCTGGCAGTGCTCTCTACAAATCCGGTGCCAGCAGTCTACAGCTATGGCTTCATCATCGTGCTAGGAATCGCAATGGGACTCCAGAATTCCACCGCCCGCAAGCTCGCTGTGCCCGACCTTACGACCACTGTTCTCACCTTGACCATCGTAGGCATCGCTGCAGACAGTCATCTCGTTGGCGAAAGTGGATCGAAAGCTGGTCGCCGCTTGATTT
>DATMNR010000267.1:0-6274 GCA_035568795.1 Ktedonobacteraceae bacterium | reverse complement strand
TGGCATACGGAGCCAGGTCGAGAGAAAGTTCTCCTTTTTGTATCTCCATCTGTCTCCAGTTCTTGCGGAAGCTCTCAGGTTCGAACATAGACTGGTTTGCTGTACGTGCATCCAGACTTCTCACCGAGGCACTGCTAGCCTCTACTGGGCCGATTGCCACTTGCTGGGATACGCCTGTCAAATTCGCCAGCAGTAGATGGAGAGAACCTCCACTCTCAACAGCCAGCTCTGTAACTTCGAGAGGTTGATACGATGCACATTCAACCATCAAGCCGTCCTTCCACTCTGCGACATCAGCAAAGACGTGGTAGAGAGGAAAGACCATTTCAGGAGCCGAGGGGAAGTGTTCAGGTAGAGTAGAACCCGATTCCCGTTCCATCAATCCCCGCCACCCTACGGTCTCGTAGTATGTGAGCGATGTCGCGCCACTTTCGGAAAGGTATTTGATACTTCCTGCAGTCCATCCCGCACCAAAAAGTGACATCTGGCGTGGATCAACCGCGTCAGGCAGCTCATCTGGGGCCTTCTCAGCTTCCACCTCTGTTGCATGTGGGTTATATCGTCGCTTCAGCGTGATGGGACTGACTATGATCTGGCGATCAGCAGCAAATGCTCGCGCGCTCCTCACGGTTTCACCCTGAGCCTCGAGCGTTTCGGCCAATGATCGCACATCAAAGGCGTGAGCCTGTGGAATGATGGTATAAGAGATACCGTCCATTGTCTGCACCTGGGGACGTGTGCGGTTGAGTTCGCAGAAATACATGTCGGTTCCACCAACGAATGCAGCTTGAAGTGCAACCTGGCGCAAATGCTTTCGAGCTAGTTCCACCAGTTCGGGAGTAGTCGTTTCAGTTGGGGTAGCGGTTTGGGCACCTTCTTGAAAGATGAGGAAGCGGGCTACTCTTACTCGACCTTGCAACAACGATGCCAGTTTGGCTAGCTCGCTTTCGCTTTCCCCTGTCACAAACAGAGCAACCTCTAAATCGCACCCTAGCACCTGGCAGGCTCCTATAGCTTGTTCCAGTGCATCTACATACGCATCTGTAAGGTGAATATCGACCCTCAAGTGGTCAGGTTTCAACCTGTGCAAAAGTTCAACTTCGCGGACGGTGAGTGATACTCCATCACTGGCCATGCCGAATCCAATAGCTGGTAGATGCTGGGTAGTTAGATGGCCTATCATAATTCGGAGTTCTTCTGCCTCGTTCTCAGTCGCCGAACTCGCACCATCTACCCGTATGGTCACACTTTGCATGATCCCCACTCCCTTGCGGGCTTGATGCGGAAAGCCGAGCGACAGCGGAGTGCAATAGGTTTTGAAGGAGGCATCGGTCCAGTTACGTTGATCTTCCATCTCAAAAAGGTCACCTTCAAAGTTGAAGCGTGCCCTTACATTATCTGTAAGGTCGATTGTCAGGCTGCTACAAGCGGGGAAAAGTGGTACATAATAACCATTCTCGAAGCGTTGAGGACCAATCAGCTCTGGTAAGCTACCTCTCACTTCACCCTGCGGAGTCTGCGCCCGATAGAGTCGCCCTGCAGTTTCTCGGAAGGGATGTAGGATACATAAACCAATACGGTTATAACGAAAATCAGTCGCAGGAATACCGTTCATTTCATAACGAATTTGCCCATCTCGAGAACCTACTATTTTCCCTTGCCAGACAAAGCCAAGCTCATGAGATATGTGCTCGACCATAAACCTGATTTCAAACCTATCTCGTTCCTGGTCAATCCTGGTAATCCGATGCGTCCCTGGAATGGTATTCCAATTCTGATCTCGCACGGCTACATAAATACGACGCACTACCTCAAGCGAGCCAATCCGTACGTAACGGAGATCAATACCATCCAACAATGCCGTCACCTGGCCAGCTCTCAGTTCGCGCGTTTCTGGTAACTGCTTATCTACGCCATACCACAACTGGCGTTCTGTCAACGTACGCATGTTGAACTCCTCACTGCACTATATGAGAACTGAGCAACTTATGTGCCTGTGGAAAGTCCCGTACCGGGAATGGGTGTCTCGGGAGGATCCACCATAATTCCCAGGGTCTGACCACCATCTAACACAATCGTCTGTCCAGTGATGTACGCGGAATCGCTGGATGCCAGGAAGAGCACTGCTTTCGCTACGTCGATGGTTTCGGCAAAGCGATTGAGCGGGATATGTTTCAAATACTCGGCCGCCAGCACAGGATCTTCCGTCACCCAGGCAGCTATACGTGTCAGCACTACGCCGGGAGCAACCGCGTTCACCCTGATGCTGTAACGCGCTAGATCAATGGCAGCCGAGCGGACGAACGCTACTACACCACCTTTGGATGTGTTGTAGTGGGCAAGGTTGGATTCCACCCAGAAAGCATTAGTAGAAGCCGTTACCACAACAGTTCCTCCACCAGAGCGAGCCATGACCCGACCTGCCTCCTGAGTACAGAGGAAGACACCGGTGAGATTGACATCCATAATACGCTGCCAGCTAGTATCATCAATTTCCAGGAGAGGTGCGGCATCAGCGATCCCTGCATGGGCTACCATTACATCGAGACGCCCAAAACGCTCGACGCATGTCTCCACTGCGCGATGGACCTCTGCTCTGTGGCTCACATCTCCACCTACGCTGATGACCAATTCGCCGTCCATCGACAAGTGCCTGGCAGTTTCTGCAGCCAGTTCCGCATCCAGGTCGAAGATCAGTACACGAGCTCCCTGCTTGAGAAATTGCTCGGCTATGGTACGCCCAATTCCTTGAGCTGCTCCAGTGACTATTACAGCTTTTCCGGCAAATTCAGTGTCCCTCATTTTTTGACTTTTCCTTCCTATGGATAGGTGCGCCAGGGAGGAATAGAGATCATATGCCCGCTACCGGACTCAAGAACGATCTTCATCATCGGTTCCGAATCAAGGTAATAGAATTTGATCGTGTCGCCAATCGCTCCGCCCATCAACACGTTCAGTCCCATTTTCTCAAAGTTCTCAAGATTCTCTTCGTAGTTCGACCCGGTACCCATACAGGCAATGTGATGTACGCCCTCACCATGCTGTTCTAGAAATTCCTTGTAAATACTTGGCCCTTCGAGCGGCTGGATGAACTCGAAGTCAATCGGCCCAACGTGTGTCTCTGCGTTTATGAAAGTGAATTCCGTCGGTTTACCTCGCAGCACGGTACTGTGTAACAACGGCGGCTCAGCCTTGTAAATGTTCCAGGGACCCCAACCTAACCTTTTGTGGTAGAGTTCAACCATCTTCTCCACGTCTCGGACCACCACTCCAATCTGGGAGATACCGATGCCTTTAAAGGGCCCTAAATCATGCGCCATGTTGATCAACTCCTTTTCATGATGATGTACGAAAGTTATCAGGCCACCGGGTGATCGGAAAGGTCGCCCCTACTATACGACAAAGCGCCTTATCGTAGGGGCAAGTTCCGCCCTTGAAAAATCCCACTCCTATGTGGCACACATGGTCTAAACTACGAAATCAAGCCGTTTCACCAGCTGGCTGCTCTGATGGACCCTCAACGATCTCGAAGGCGCTTTCACCTGCCTTGGTGAGCCATACTTCCTTTCCTCGGATCGCCATCACAACCAGGATAACGATGCCTATCAGGAGCCAGATACCCACAGTTGGAATAGCATACGAGACTGGCGCTGCGGGATAGGGATTGAATAATTCGTAACCTAGCCAACCCAGAGCAGCGAGCGAAATCAAAGGAAAGATGGCATGCAAGAAGATGTTAAACTCGCTCCGATACTCTCGCCAGTAGAGCAAGAAAACACCGACGCTACCCATAGCGTAAACGACAAGCACGGCCAGTGCCAGCACAAAACTCTCATAGAAGTACCCATTGGCCGCACCGAGCCACCAGAGCAGAATCAGACCCGTCCCCAGATTGACAATCCACTGCAGAATGATCGTGTTGACTGGAGTACGATAAACAGGATGTACCTTATCCAGAACCTTAGGCAATGAGCCGGAGCGCGCCATTGCATACCACATGCGCGTCCCAATGTTACAGACTGCTAACGTAACTGCAAAGGTCGAGTTCAAGAGCGCAATTAGGACGAGCCACCATACCGGTCCCCATACGCGTTTGGCCACCACAATTGCAGGCAATTCTGGCGAGGTCGGCAGCGTTCCTATGATTTTGGTACCCCAGCCGAGAATGATCGCCCAGGTGACGAAGACCAGGAAGATGCCGAGCAAGATGATCGAGCCAATAACGGCTCTGGAGATATTTTTGGTCGGATTTGCCGTCTCCTCCGCCAAAGGTGCTGCCCCATCCCAGCCAGTAAAAGCCTGGAGAGAGAAGACAATGGCAAGCGCGAACGCTCCCACTCCCGTAATGGAAATGTTGGCCGGGTTATAGGAATCGAAGTTCACACCGCCTGGACCAGGATTAGCAATAGCCCAGATCGCCAGGAGGAAGACCAGTCCCATCTCGATGAGTCCAAGGATGAGAAGTATTCTACCTGAGATAGAAATGCCGCGATACTGGAGAAGCGCAACACCTGTGATCACTACAATCATGAATACCGCTGGAAACCAGGGCCAATTGATGCCCCAATTGGCCTGCAATTCCTGTTGCAGGATGTTGCCCATGTACAAGGATACAATGCCACCCACAGTAGGCGCATACAGAATGAAGAGCCACGCGACCAGCCATCCGAGACGAGGATGCAGACTACGGCTAATAAACGTGTAGTAGCCACCTGCTGCTGGTAACTTCTTGGTGAATTGGACAAGCACTATACCAAGCAAGAGGGTAATCACGAAACCTATGGGATAAGCCAGGGGAGATGCAACCCCTGCAAGCGAAACAACAAAGGGTGTAAAAAACAAAGCGGCAATTGCTGGTGCAATGGTCGTAACGCTCTGCATGAGCACTTCGGGCAGATTCAAGGCACCTGCCTTGAGTTCGGTGTGCACAATGGATAGCTTAGACTCTACTTCAATATCCGGTAAGCGCACATTACCATCTTCATGAGATGAAGAGTCATCAATTGTGGCCATAGTTCTCCTCTTTTTATGAGTTATGAGTCAAATTAAAACAACTACTCTGACAGACCTACAATTGTGTCCTTACCAGGACAGAAACACCCACCAAGTCTGGGCGACCATAAAGGCGCACTACTCCATGTCGACCACGCCTCTATGGAATTTGATTGACTCCTTACTTATCCTACTTTACCTCCTTTCACTTCGGTCCATAGAACCGTTTCTCGTTCTTCGCGCACAAGTTCCTGTGCTGTCGTCTCATCTGTAACCAGAACATCGACATAACCAGTTCGCAGAGCGCCCTGGATCGCTGCATACTTCTCAGGGCCAACAGCAACCGCAACGACAGTAGGAATACGAGCAAGTTCTTCGCGTTCAATCGCGATCAATCGATCATCAAGGTCTGCCACGGGTTTTCCATTGATGTCAAAAAAGCGTGAGGAGACATCTCCAACCGCGCCAGATTGCAGCAAGCTTTTGCGGTCTGCGGCGCTCAAGTGTCCATAGCGTATAAGTGGAGCATTATCATCCAGGTTACCAATACCGACTAGCGCCAGTTCGCTATGAGCAGCAGCCTGCAGAGCGGCTCTGATAGAGCCATCTCTCAACATTGCTCGTCTGATATCAGGGGAATCAACAAGCAAGGGGGCCTGCAAATAGTGAGTTCGGCTGCGTGGATAGAGAGAAGCGATATGCCTGGCAAGTTCATGTCCCTGGATTCCTGGCATTGCCCTGCCAAAACCACCCAGCAGCATTGAGACATCGAGATCTGAAACTGTGTTGGTAGGAAGCAAAGGCATCATCGCGGAGAGCATTCGTCCGAAGGAGAGACCTAGACGAACACCATTCGTCAGTAAACTGCTGAAATAATCTGCTGCAGCATACGCTACCGCGGAACTCCCACCCTCATCATTTGCCACCACTACTGCTCGTTTGAGTCCAAAGCGGTCAGCTAATTCACGTCCGAGATCCATATGCAGGCGTCGTGGGCGACGAATCTCGATGCGCACGATGCCCTCATCTCTCGCCTTTTTAAGGTGTCTGGAGACTGTCGCAGGATCAACTCCCAGATCACGAGCTATGCGCGCCTGAGTCTGACCTTGTAAATAAAACCGTGTTGCCAGGTCAACCAGGAAGTCAACGTCCACATTGTCCATTGAAAATCTCCTGAAAAGCAAGCATGCGGTGCAATTTCTTGCAATGATCTCACGAACTTGAAGGAAGTATACCATCAGAGAGCCTATATTTCAAGGGGTATCGATCCTTATCTCCGTCG
>DATMNR010000266.1:0-5260 GCA_035568795.1 Ktedonobacteraceae bacterium | reverse complement strand
AAAGAACTCTCTGATTGATTACCTGTATCAATCGATGCCTGGTCTTTGCTGCGCATAGAATCAATTATCCAGCGCGATGTTCCATTTTCTTAGTAGGTCAACCACCAGATGAATCCTGCATCCAGGAGGATAAGCATTGGCTCGATTGGAGCGCGAAAACGTAGGATGCCATAGTAGATGATATTTTGCGCGATTGTCAAGGTGATCAAGAGCTTGAACATTCTTGCTATTTCCTGCTATAATGAAAATGCTATAATGAAATAGTAACAATTAAGGAGAGATCGATGGAGAAAGACGATCAACAGCAATCACAACTTACACCGATGCTTACTGATGAAAGTACCGTCTTGCAACCTGACCTCTTTTCAGGTGCTCCAGTGGTCCTGACGGAACCAGTGAACCCACTCGAAACAGCATATCCTCCCTTCATACGCACAAACCCGCTTACTGACCAATCCAGTCTAACGGCCTGTTTCATACCTTACCAACAAGATTTAAGACTTCGGGGTAAATCTGATTATACTGTAACTTGCTTCCTTTCAGATTTAAAGATGTTCAGTGATTTTATGGGTCGTGATACTCCAGTTGGGCGTATTACAAAAGAACAACTAACCGATTGGCTCATGAAGTTGAAGTTTGGGAAGAATGGGCAGGTACCTGCTCCTAAAACGATGGCTCGGAGAGTAACCTTTCTGAGGAATTTCTTTTCCTGGTTAACCCGCGAAGGCATTATCCGCGAGGATCCATCTGCTAGCCTGGTTTTAGAGAGGCCATTACCTCCGCTACCAGAATTGCTCTTTGAGGACGAAATAGAACGGCTACTTGAAGCTTCAGGGGAAGATGCGCGCTCTCAATGCCTGATCTATCTGGTATTACATGCGGGATTGAAAAAGGAAGAAGTGATGGGACTGAAATTGGAACATATCGATCTTTCTAATCCACAGATTCCTATGATAACAATCCATTTTCCCGCGTCAGCAGGCAAACAGCACCGTGAGAGACGTCTTGCTCTTCCGGCCGAGTTTACTACAATTCTTCAGCAATATGTAGCAAAGTATCATCCCACTAGCGTACTCTTCGACTGTACTGATCGCAACCTCAACTACATTCTGGCAAGATCAGTAAAAAAGGCTGGCATTAAGAAACGTGTGACTCTACAATTGCTTCGTGATTGCTTTGCTGTGCAACAACTTAAGTCCGGTGTGCCTCCAGAGACATTGCGAGAAAAGCTTGGTCTTTCTGATGAAGCATGGTTAGAGTCACGTGAGAAATATCGTAGACTGGCATTCCCTAAATAAATTTTACCGAATGTCATCCTGTGCGTAATGAAGGATGACACAGGTGTGACTTTTGTTGTCAACTTAGTTTGGCGGTATCGGCATATATGAAGTTGCCTTGCGCTTCAGTTTATTATTCAGAAGTATTGCATTGAGAGCGATGGCTCCAATGACCATAGGGCCTGTGCAAAAGAGACTGAAGCCAAATGTGAAGAAAGCGATGAAGATCGATATTATGAGCAGAGGTAAATAAATAAAAAGGCTACAAACAAGTAAGATGACTCCAATAACCACCTCGCCGGCCATTAGCCAACCAATTCCAAAAATACCAAGAAAAATTGAGAGAAAAAGTTCAACAATGAGCGGAGTACTGTTGTTCGTATTGAATACAGTAAAATTGAATGAAGCTTGTTGGGACGTTGGTGGAGTATTATAGGATTGCCCGTAGCTATAATTTTGCTGTTGTACATTATATTCTTGCGAATGAGGTATTACATAGTCCCGCTGTTGATACTCAGGATATCTTGGCGATTGACTATAATAAGTGTCAGAGTATGATCCATACGATGTATCTGGTGGTTCGTTATCTCTTTCCATTGAAGTGACTGTGCCACAATTTGGGCATATAGCGAGGTTGTCAGGCATATCATTCCCGCATCGTTTGCAGGTCATCATAGCTTGTTTGTCCTTTTTGAAGCAGGAAATACAAACCTTTTTCGTTTTCCTTGACTTGTCGCCCGCGGCGGCAAAAAGGAAAAAGGGATTTTTCGGGGATCTGCTATTGCATCCCCCAGATGCGCGGCCCCGAACCCAGGCAAAGGACTCCGTCCTCTGCACTCCTGGTTTGAAAAAGCAGTCTTTGGCTTTGCCTCATACCCCGGCAAAGGACTCCGTCCTCTGCACCCCAAATCTTCGGTCCAATAGCATCGCTGAGAATCATAGCACATACAGTCAACTATTCTAAAATTGCTTCCCTACTCTGTTGTGATATTCCACCCATGCGTGGTACTGCTGATTGTCGTGCTGCCTGCCTGCGCAGTTTGTATTATTTGCCAGGATCCTACGACAAGTTGTGAAGGTAAGATGATGGATGTTGTAGCTAATTCGCTTAGTTTCGGACTTAACGCGGCAGGAGTTACCAGCAGTACTGAAGGAGAGGCTAACTGTAAAATATGAGTTAACTCTGTAGGAAAAGCTTTGCCGACTTCTCCAACCACCTGCACAATATTTGCCTTGAGAAAACCTGGGTCAATCGTTGTTAGTAGTCCACTCAGTGCAAATTTACTCAGAGCTGCTGAGCCAAGAAGTAGCATGCTGAAATACGGTGCGACCAGCCGTATTATCAACGCATTATCTAACTCTTCATTGGTCCCATTATGAAGTGCTTTTGGAGGCCAGAGTACTTGTATTGAGGCTTGAGTTCCAATTTGAATGGTTGAGTCTTCTCTAATTTGTGAGTAGGGAATGTTACGATCATTAATAGTGCGCTTCCACAGGGCGTATCCAGTGCCAGGATGGAGCATTCCTGTGTCCAGTACATGACCAACCTGGAAACGACTTATCACGTCTTGCGCTCCTATGAGGTGATCTTGACGAGGTGATGTCAAAATTACTGTGTCGATTGAACGCTGCCAGAAAGGAAGATGGGAATCCAGTTCTTGAGAAAGAGATGTAGCATCAAGACCTCCGTCTATGAGTATCGTTTTACCCTCGATCGTATGTATGAGTATAGCTTCGCCTTGCGAGGGCTTTCCTGCTGGTCCAACATTTAATAAGGTAATTGATAATTGTTCGTTAGCAGGAGCCGCCGCGATGGTTGACCCCATTGCAAGGATGACTATCATAACAGCAGCATAGCGCAATACTGGCAATATGTGTGGTGAAAGAGGTGCATAAGCGCTTTGTGCTTCAGAGGGTTTGTTCTCGATCATGACGTTATTTATCTGAATAGTGCGCGAAAAAAGAGAGGAAGTAGTGTTTACCTCGTTCAGTTGACGCATTTCGGGCCATTTACGTAGAACAAGGCTAAGTAACAAGATCAAAACACCGTAGTAGCACCAGGTCAGGCGAGGATCCAAATTATTCACGTTAAGAAATGCGCCAGGAATAGATGCGCACCACGAGACGACAATCATAGTATACTTGAGCAGTGGAAAGATGATCCAGCCGCAGAGTAATCCCAGTGGTAAAGCGATGGACCCACTTATACACAGCACTATGCCGAGAAAAATCAATGTACCTAACAAAGGCACGGTTAATAGATTTGCAAATGGGGCAATGATAGAAACCTGATTAAAAGTGAAAGCGAATATGGGGAGTGTAGCTGTCTGAGCTGCCAGTGTAACTGCGACTGTTTCAAAAATAAGAGTAGTAAAAGGTATATGTTCAAAAGGACGGAATAAACGTTGAAAGAGTGGTGTGAGCATGACTATGCCTAGCGTTCCAATTGTAGATAACTGAAAACCGGTATTCCACAACACGAATGGATCTAATATGCACATGATAAGGGCTGCCAAAGCCATGGCAGTGTAAATGTTATACACTCGTCCGAAACGTGGCGCTATTACCAGGATTATGCCCATAATGCATGCACGTTGGGCAGCAGGTCCTGCACCGCTGAGGATAGAATAGCGATAATGCATAGGATTACTAACGATGTCACTAACCATCGCCGCCAATATCCTTCGCGTTTTTGAGCTGGGAGTAACGGCTTCAATTGTTTTGTTCGTCGTTGGTAAATCCAGCTCGTACTGCCAGCCACGATTCCAGCAAGAATGGTAACTTTAAAGCCGGAAGGTGCGATTAAATGGGCTGTTCCTGTGCTTTTAAATGCCTGCGTTAGTGGTTGCATTGCAGGTGTTTGTAGACTGAGAAGAATGGCTATTAACAGTGCTGCCAAGGGCTGAGGTAGTGATTGTTCGATAATGGTAGCAAGATATAAACGTAGATGTAAGAGTGCTGTAATGATAGGATTGCCGGTAGATCCTACCACGTTGAGACGTGGAAATGACAGACTTGCCAGAACTTCGGGAGAGTGATGTGGGAATGGAAGTTGTAGTTTCCCTTGCATTTCCACATTATCACCGTAATTAGGTCCGTATGGATTGTCGAGTGGTGCTCCAAGCATTTGAACTTCGGTTTGCCCATGAGCGTCCTGCCAGGACGATCCATTATTGACACTGATAGCATAAACTGACACAAGAAGCAGGCGGCTCCTATCAAGTATTTTCGGATCGTCTGCAACAGTGCCTCGTATCTCTAGTTTACTAGCACCAATAAATGAGTTTATTGATTGGGGATCACCGATAGGTGAAGTAATTGAATAGCGCCAGGCACCCAGTAATAGCCAGAGGATGACAATTGAAGCGAGCCTCAATCTGCTATCACGCCAGAATAAGATCAAACAAGTCAGAGCTATGGCAGCGCCGATGAGAAAGACATATTGGGACAATTGGAGCCAGGAATCAAGCAGGATACCAGACATGCCTGCCACTGCTACCCCTATCAGAATGAAACTGCGCAGGTCTGATTGTATTTTGGTATGCTTGATCATTATGCATTCCTATATATGACGTAGATTGTTTGCAGCGATCATTTTCAGATTCTGACAGCGGGGATTATGTGAACTTATATGGTTATTAGCCCTTTTATCTTGTCATATATTGTCTTGCTGACGACAAGTTGCAGTTGATCGATTGAGGTAAAAGGGCCATTCTGCTGGCGGTAATTGACGATACTTTGTGCTGTTGTAGCGCTGATATGGAGATTCTGACGCATTTCGTCCGTACTTGCAGTATTGATATTGACAAGTTGACCAGCGCTAGCTGACCCACTAGTGCCAGGTCCAGGCACGCCACCTACATATGTTGGCGGTTTTTCGCCGATAGCCGTAACATATACTTCCTCACCATCACTTAAAGGAGCAGCCAGGTTAAGCGCTACGAGATCGGCATTTGGCAGAGGTCCCCCAGCGTCCTGTAATA
>DATMNR010000265.1:0-2754 GCA_035568795.1 Ktedonobacteraceae bacterium | reverse complement strand
ACCAACACCCAGGTGCATTTAGCGCTTCAAGGAATTATCCAGGAGGGCATAGAACGTCTTTCAAACTACCTGCGTTCGCGCATACAGATTGGAGAACTACGAACAGATCTCCCTGTTGAAACGAGTGCTTACATGTTCTTTGCATCGCTCATGTTCTTTTTCTTGACACATCGAACACTCTCTGATAGCGCATGGGAGCGACATGCGTCTGCGTTCAGCCGTGAACTCTACCTGGTATGGTTTTATGGAGCAACTGCCTCATGACATCATTTCTTTATTGCGTTTATTGTGCGTGAACTCACTCAAACTTTGTACCGAAAAAATGCTCTTGAAAGGGATACTGGAAAGGAGAAAAGCACATGAGTAAAGACGTCACCAGATTAACGGCACCATCAGAACAGCCAGCAAAAAGTGATGTATTCGCGATCGAGGTGAAAGACCTGTGCAAGTCCTTTAAAGACTTTCATGCTGTAGACCATCTTTCACTTTCTGTGAAACAAGGTGAAATCTTCGGACTACTCGGGCCAAATGGTTCTGGCAAAACAACCACCATCAACATGATTAGCGGCTTGAGTGTCCCGACCAGCGGCGAAGTACGGATAATGGGTTTTGATGTACGGCATAATACACGGCAAGTCCACCAGATCCTTGGTTCAGTGCCGCAGGAGACTGCGCTCTATGAGGAACTTACGGCCTGGGTGAATATGGATTTTCATGCTGATCTCTTTGGTATTCCACGCAAGGAGAAGAAGGAGCGCATCACTAAACTGCTTGAGTTGGTGCAGTTGCTCGACCGCAAGGATTCGCGAGTTGGAACCTTCTCGGGCGGTATGAAGCGGCGTCTTGCGCTCGCACGTGCCTTACTCCACGATCCACAGCTTATCTATCTCGATGAACCGACGTTAGGCGTAGATGTACAGGCTCGACGAGCTATCTGGGACTATATCCTTTCCCTACGAGATCAGGGAAAGACCGTATTGATTACCACCAATTATCTTGAGGAGGCCCAGGTACTCTGTGAACGTGTAGCGATTATCGATCGTGGCAAGCTCATTGAGGTCGATACCCCTGAACATCTCAAACAGACCTATGGTGGCAGCGTCATCGAAGTAGAAACCGTACCGCCAATCAAGGATACTACTACATTACGCGCGCTAGCGGGTGTCAATGATGTTGTGCAAGAGGGAGGCCATCTTAAGATAACAGCGCAAGGTACCACCAATATCGTGGCACAAGTTATCACTCTACTTTCTCAGGAGACAGAGATCAAAGATATTGCCATTCGCGAACCCGACCTTGACGAGATATTCCTGCTGCTGACAGGCACTGCGCTGAGAGATTAGAAGTGAGGGATTACATGTATCAGGAACCTGCCTACACCCTGCGAGTCATCTGGGCCTGTATGAAAAAGGACATCAAGAGTGCCCTGACTGAGCGTGTGTTTACTATTATCGGTATTTTCGTCCCTCTCAATGTGCTCATTCTGCTGAGCCTGTTTGTGTTGTCGGGTGGCCTGGCTCCTACTGTGGTGGTTATGCATGACACGGGTCCTTATGCCCAACAGTTTTATGATGCCATGAGCCATGCACATTCATTCCGACTGCAAATTGCCAGCGCGAGTGATGCGCAAAACCTGATTTCAACCGGGAAAATTGTCGCAGTTGTGACCATTCCCGCGGATTTCGATGCACGTATTCACCAGAATCAGCCTGTTCAGGTAGGTGTGCAGATCAATAATCTCAACACCGACTTTACTAACGACATTCGACGCGCCATTCCGCTTTCCATTACCAGCTTTTACGCGAAAGCCTTTCCCAACCTGGTTAACATTACACCTCGAGAATTCGACCTTCAACCACAGGATACCGATTATATTCCCTACCTGACCGTTTCAATCCTCGTCATTGGTCTGGTATTGGCGGGCATATTGCAATCAGGAACAGCAGCAGCGCGTGAGTATGAAAACGAGACTATCAAAGAACTCTTGCTTTCCCCTGCACGTAGCTGGGCAGTGCTGCTGGGGAAAATGCTTGGCGCATTAGTGTTGAGTATTGCATCGGTTATTGTCGTACTGTGCGTACTCATCTTTGTAATAAGAGTCTGGCCTGTTCATTGGGGTGAGGTGATTGGTTTTACACTGCTAGCGCTCCTGATCTTCATCGCGTTTGGTACGCTGCTCGGAACGCTCTTGAAATCGCGTCAACCGGTTATCGCGCTATCCTTTGGAACGGCCATCCCCCTGTTTTTTTTGAGTGGCGCGTTTGGCCCGATTTCCTTTGGCACACCTGCTATTCAGGTGATTGCGCAAATGTTCCCTATCTATTACGCTATCGTGTTGCAGCAACATGCGTTCCATAATTTCATACTCAATACCTACGGTATTGGCATGAATGCTTTGATACTCGGTATTTACGCGCTGGCTTTGTTGATCCTGGCTTCGATTGTCCTGCGCCGCAGTGCCCTGGCGCATTAGTCAGAGGAGGATAAAGAAAAAATGTCTGCACAATTCACTACAAATGTGGGGGTTGGATCTAAACCCGCCCGGTTGCCAGCGCGATTCTTAGCTTTTTTTCATGCAGTCTGGGTTATTCTCAGAAAGGATATACGCGTTTTACTGCGCCAACCTGTCAATATCGCTGCTACTATATTGCCTCCGCTGGCCTTCTTGTTGGTGAATGCACTCGGAGCTGCTGCCGTTGGACGCAATCCGGTGGCCCTTGTGGCTCTTGATCAGGGAGCAAGAGGGCAACAAAT
>DATMNR010000264.1:0-3927 GCA_035568795.1 Ktedonobacteraceae bacterium | reverse complement strand
GCTGGGTGCGGCATTAGCTCGTCGTGGCGTTAGCATGCTTGGAGCGCACAAGGGTTATACGACCACGCATCAAGTCATTGCAGATGTGCGAGAGTTTGGCGGTGGATTGGAGGTAGCGCAACGATTAGCAAGAGCTAACATCATCACCAACAAAAACTTGATCCCAACTGATAAAGCACAAGATTGGAACCACCCGGGTGGACTACGCATCGGAACCACTGAAATCACACGGCTGGGGATGAAAGAGCAGGAGATGGAAACTATTGCAGATTACATGGCCCGTGTTCTTGTCGATCAGGAAATACCCGCAACGGTGGTCGACGATGTAGTAGCTTTCAGAGAGCCTTACCAAACAGTCTACTACTGTTTCGATCATGGTATTCCGATTTGAGGAAGTCTTCATTAGACCTTACCCAATGTAACCTGTCGCGATATCATTAATAAGAGACACATTTTCTCATCACTCAAAACGTAAGGCAGCTCTTTATTAATGCCAACGTACAAATAAAGAGCTATTATCTTCGTGAATCACTATTGTCATTCAATAAAGTAAGTTACAAGCACAAAGGAAAGTTATGATACAGGTAGATCAAAGGCATCTAGGTGCCTCGGGAATCGCTGTTTCCCCACTGGGTGTAGGCGTTTGGAGTTGGGGAGATAAAAGCTTTTGGGGATATGGCCAGGACTACACTCGTGAAGACGTGACACAAGCTTATAAAGCTTGCCAGGATGCAGGCCTCAATTTCTTCGATACAGCGGAGATGTATGGAAGAGGCGAGTCAGAACGCATTCTTGGTGAATGCATTCGGGAAGATGGGCGTCCGGTAGTTATTGCAAGCAAGTTCGCGCCACTGCCAAATCGTTTTTCAGCTCGCTCTCTACTAAAGGCATTAGATGCAAGCCTGGAGCGCCTCAATGTGAAGACAATTGATTTGTACCAGATACACTGGCCATATACTATCATCGGCGTCGATACGTTGATGGATGCATTGGCCGAGGCAGTGCGTTCTGGTAAAGTGCGGGCGGTAGGTGTCAGCAATTATGGAGCAGATCTGATGAGACGCGCTCACAACCGATTGGCTCGTCATGATATTCCACTGGCATCAAATCAGGTGCATTATAACCTGTTACATCGTAAACCAGAGAAAAATGGCGTGCTGGATGTATGTCGCGAGCTCAACGTGGCATTGATTGCCTACAGTCCATTGGAGCAGGGTTTGCTTACAGGCAAATACAGGATTGTTGCCGGGCAAGCTATTTCAGTCTCAGGCCAGCGACGCTTTTCACGATCGTTTCGTGCTTCCCAGCGTCGCAAGATCGAGCCATTGTTGCAAACGATAGAAGAAATAGCCAAAGCTCGTAGTAAAACATTAGGACAGGTGGCGCTCAACTGGCTTCTTTTAAAAGATGAGCTCATCATTCCAATTCCAGGCGCTAAAAATGTGAGGCAGGCTACTGAAAACGCAGGTGCCATCGGCTGGCGATTGACCAGGGAAGAGTTCGAGCGAATAGACGTGGCTTCCCAGCCATTTTCATGAAGAACTCTAGTGATGCCCAGTAGGGGGCATCACTTCCACTTGATTGCGCACTCAGCTCATCAGGTGGAGAGAGACGAATCGGCCAGCTATTGTCATCCTGAGCGTAAGCGAAGGATGACGTACTTCATTCAAGGTGACGACGCTTCGTTCAGGATGACAAGCAGTCGCTCTGCATTACAGCCGCATTGTGGCTAATCCTTGCGGGACTCCTGAACGAGTGCGTTGGAGTAAATGGACACCACTACCCAAACATTTATAGCATAGCTAGCGATGTGAGCCATACTGCTGCATGTGCTTGCGTTCGCGTTCGAGAGCATCGGCAGGGAGAGGTTTTTCACCACCAAGCATGCGTGCCTCCAATATGAGTTCGGCTGCCTCCTCCATCGAAATGATGACCATGGTCGCGTAAAGTGCATCGTGACCAAAAGCCAGCAGACCGTGATTTCCTAAAAGCACTGCTGGAACTGTTGGATGTTGCTCGATTTGCTTCACAATGTTGGCAACAGATTCCTGAGATCCGCGTGGCGCCCATTCAGCAACAGGGATATCTTCGGTGACACCAAAACGGAGTAGTGCTTCGTAAGCACAGGGCAACGGCTTATGGGCAAGAGCAAAACTCGTCACATGTGGCGAATGAGTGTGAATGACGGCATTGACATCGCTTCGCGCACGGTAGACACAGGAATGCATACCGACGATCTCGCGTGTGACGGATTCAAGCTTTCCTGCTACCACTTCGCCATCAAAAGTGACCACAGTCAATTGCTCCGGTGTCAGGTTGGAGATCGTGCCTCCAGAAGTCAGCAACATATACTCACTTTCTGGTAATCGGAAACTCATATTGCCGTGACCACTATGTGACATAACCCCTGACTGAAATAGCATGAGTGACGCCTGGACCAGTTGTTCTCGGGCCTGGCTCTCAGAAATAGTTGCCATATTGGATTACCTCTCAAAAATTTTGACTATGCTCGTATAGAGCGGATGTAAAATCCTTTTACAGTATACAATAGACGAAAGGTGCGTTTGTGCAAGTTATTGGATTTTGTGTAGCGGCATATAAAAATTGTCGTGAGAGCAAGCAGTATATTAAAAGGAGGATAAGGATTGTTGTGCCGATAGTTCGTATAGAACTGCTCCGGGGACGAACACCGAAGGTGAAAAATGAGTTAATCACTCGTGTTACGGATGCGGTTCTAACAACGCTTGGAGTAGACCGCGAACAGGTACGCGTGCTACTATATGAGTTGCCGCCTGAGCATTGGGCTGTAGGTGGACAGACGAAGGCTACGCAACAATCAGCTTTCGCACAACAACAGAACGAGGTAGATGAATGAACACTCTCCCACTGGTACACATGGTTCGCCAACCGATAATTGAGGCAGGCACTCCTCCTCTTTTACTCCTTCTTCATGGCGTCGGTAGCAACGAGCATGACCTGTATGAGCTAGCGCCATTTCTTGATAAGCGATTTCTGATCATCAGTGTACGCGCGCCGAACACACTAGGAGCAGGAAGTTATGCCTGGTTTGAAGTCGATTTCACTCCGCAAGGACTAGTCATTAATCCGGAGCAGGCAGAAGCTAGCCGTGAAACGTTGATTACTTTTCTGCAAGAGGCTATCACGGCTTACGGAGCTGATCCAAAGCAAGTCTACTTAATGGGCTTCAGTCAGGGTGCCATCATGAGCGCCAGTGTTGCGCTTACCCGGCCAGATCTCGTTGCTGGGGCAGTGCTGATGAGCGGACGCATACTACCAGAAATACAGCCTCTGATCGCCTCTCGTGAAGAACTTGCAGGTTTTCCTTTCCTGGTCGTTCATGGAACCGCTGATATGGTGCTGCCTATATCTTATGGAAGGGCCAGCCGCGAGTTACTCTCATCGCTACCTGTTGATCTCACGTATCGCGAGTACCCAATGGGGCATGAAGTCAGTCAAGGGAGCCTGAGGGATGTGACAGCCTGGTTGACTGAACAGCTAGATAAGGCCGTATAATCAATAATTTCATAGGAGTGCAGAGGACGGAGTAAAAGGATGCCATCAGTAGCGATTATTGGCGCGGGATGCAGTGGACTTGCTGCTGCACATGAACTCCGCGATGCAGGCTATGCTGTGACGATATTTGAACAAAGCCGGCAAGTTGGGGGTAGAGCTGCGACCAGGGAACAACAAGGGTTTATCTATGACTACGGTGCCCAATACATCAAGCGTGGTAGTCCGATAAGTATCAGCTTGATTACAGAGCGTTTCCAACTGGACGATCTGATAGATATTGCTAAACCTGTCTGGATCTTTGATCGAGATGGCTACATTCAGGAAGGCGATCCAGTTCAGAATGCAGAACCAAAGTGGAACTATCGCAGTGGTATACATGCTCTGGCTTATCAT
>DATMNR010000263.1:0-10378 GCA_035568795.1 Ktedonobacteraceae bacterium | reverse complement strand
ACGATACGGATCACTCCAGGCGATGGAGCACTGTTTTTGCCATCATGCCAGCAAAGCAACCACTTGCCTCCCAGCGAGGAGAGTACATGATTAACTATCGCGTTGATGATCTGAGGGGATTCTTGGAGCAACTCCAATCCGGAGGGATCCCCACTGGACCCTTTGAAGAGCACAATGATGGCCGCTATCCAGGAAGTAAGGGGCTTTTTAGTTGGATCACCGATCCTGAAGGCAATCACCTTGAGTTATACCAGCCACTCTAGAAGCATTCTGACATCCACTCATCATTGCTTTTAATCCCCACCCACCCTAGAAAAAGGAACAAGTTGACACCACTTGAATCCCAGCAGAAGGGCTTCACCCCTCTGCACTCCCCTTTTACGAGTGGATGTCAGATGCGTTACCTTGACACACTTACGAACACTACTCTACAATTACAAGTGACCTTATGCTCCATCAACAAGTAGAAATCAGGCAGAGGGAATACCCAGGAAGTAGCGCAGCCATGACGGATCTTTTGGGACATCAACTTGGCAATTATCGTTTGATCCGTTTGCTAGGACATGGTGGATTCGCTGACGTGTATCTTGGCGAGCATATCCATCTCAACACGCTCGCGGCAATCAAAGTGCTGGATGCGCGTTTAACTGCTGACGAAATTACTCAATTTCGCAATGAAGCGCGCACCATCGCCCGGTTAGAACATCCCCACATTGTGCGTGTCCTGGACTTCGGTGTCGAGGATCGCCTCCCATTTCTCGTCATGAGCTATGCGCCTAATGGTACCCTGCGCCAGCGACATCCTAAAGGAACGCGTCTAACAGCAGGTGAAATTCTGCCATATATCAATCAGGTCGCTGATGCCTTGCAGTATGCTCACAATGAAAAGCTGATCCATCGCGATGTCAAACCGGAAAACATGCTGCTTGATCGTAACAACCAGATTTTGCTCAGTGATTTTGGACTTGCGATGGCAAGTTATAGCTCGTCACAAGAAAGTCCCCGCGATGTATCGGGCACGATTGCGTATATGGCTCCTGAGCAGACGCGTGGCAAACCTCGTCCGGCAAGCGATCAGTACGCCCTCGGGATTGTCGCGTACGAGTGGCTCTGCGGCACGCGTCCTTTCAATGGCTCTTACCAGGAAATAGCCGTTCAACAGGTACTCAATCCTCCTCAAGCGCTTCATGAAAATGAACCAACTATCTCGCCTGCTCTTGAGACAGTGGTTTTGAAGGCGCTAGCCAAAGATCCACTGCAGCGTTTTGCTTGCATTCAGGATTTTGCTGACGCTTTCGAGCAAGCCTGCCAGGGAACGCAACCAACTACTGAATCCCTTCAGCCTACTTTGCCTGCTGACTCGCATTCATCTCAGCCTGCTGTAATCACACCACACCAGGAAAACTCTTTCTCTACAGACCGCAGCCCCAGCACTATGATATATGCAGTGGCCTGGTCGCCTGATCGACGACATATAGCCTCTGGAGGACATGACCGAACAGTGCAAGTTTGGGATGCTACTACGGGAGTCACTTCTTTCATCTATCGTGGTCATGCCGCCGGTGTAACAGCCATTGCCTGGTCACCTGATGGACATTACATGGCTTCAGCAAGCCTCGATAAGACAGTGCAGGTATGGAATGTTGACACAGGCCAAAAAATCAGCAGCTATCAGGGTCATGCTGGAATGATCTATGCGGTGGCCTGGTCGCCTGACGCCAAACGTATCACTTCCACAAATGGAGGCGGTACAGATGCCAGTGTACACATTTGGGACGCCGTGACAGGCGAAAAGGTTTTAACCTATCGCGGCCATGCTTATTGGACGAGGGCAGTCGCGTGGTCACCCGATGGCAAGCTCATGGCTTCAGGCTCTTTGCGTGAAGTGCAAGTCTGGGATACGACAAGTGGGAGTAAGGCTTCCAGCTATCGCGGACATGAAGGCTGGGTACGAGCAATATCATGGTCGCCTGACGGCAAGCGTATCGCCTCCGCAAGCGAGGACAAGACTGTACAGATATGGGAAGTCACCAAAGGCAAACAGATTGCAATCTATCGGGGCCATAGCGATTGGGTCAGTATCGTCATGTGGTCACCCGATGGTACGCACATTGTTTCCGCCAGCAAGGACAACAGTATACAAGTTTGGAGCGCGGAGCATGTGCCTATCATACATTCTCATAAAGCTCATCCACAGGATAGCGTACAGATATTTCGCGCTCATACTGATTCTGTTTTTGCAGTGGTATGGTTACCCGACGGCAACCATATAGCGTCTGCAAGTGGTGATGGGTCAGTTCAGGTATGGCAGATAGCCTGATTTGACATCTCAGAAAGCCTGGTACTATACTAAATGAAGTGTAGAGAAACCATCAGGGAACCACCTCCTCAATGTCGCCCTGGGTGGGGTCTTTTTTCGTTTGCCGGAAAGGATATCTTGTTTGCTTGTCGATAGCCACGCCCACATTGACACCTCCCGCTTTCATGCAGACCGTGAAGAGGTTATTATGTCTGCTTTCGAAGCAGGTATTACCTGTATCGTAGATCCCGGTTGCGATCTCGATTCAAGTAGAGCCGCGCTGAAGCTGGCGAAGGCACATCCAGGCGCTATCTTTGCGGGGGTGGGGACACATCCCCATGATGCGACCACATATAACGATGAAGTAGGAACACATTACCGTGAAATGGCACAGGAGCCCGAAGTTGTAGCGATTGGTGAGTTTGGACTGGATTATTTTCGTATGCTCTCTCCACGAGATGTACAGCGCGAAGTTTTTTGCGCTCATCTCCAGCTCGCACGCGACTGCGATCTACCCTGCATCATTCATGTACGCGACTCGCATGATGACGTGATCGAGTTATTACATACGCATGGACAGGGACTGCGCGGAGTGTTTCATTGCTTTTCAGGGAACGTCGCGCAGGCCGAAGAGTGTCTTGCATTTGATGGCTTTATGCTCTCATTCGCAGGACCGCTTACACGTCAGGGCAATGCGCTGCCAGAGGTAGCACGAATGTGTCCTTTAGAGCGCATCCTGGTTGAAACAGATAGCCCTTACCTGGTTCCGCAACCAGTACGAGCAAAGCGCAATGAGCCGTTATTTGTCAAACACGTTGCCGAAAAACTGGCCGAAATTAGGGGAATGAGTTTCGAGGAGATTGCGCAGGTCACGACAAAGAATGCCATTCGATTGTTCAATCTTGACGCCCACCCATCTTTTCAACGTCGCTCCAAGGCTGAGCGAGGAGAATCCATACAATGAAACTGTTCAACACACTTACGCAATCGCTTGAAGAATTTGTTCCGCTAGATGACAAGACGGTACGTTTGTATGTCTGCGGAATCACTCCGTATGACACAACGCACCTGGGTCATGCCTTTACGTATGTCTCCTTCGATACATTGATTCGCTATTTAGAATTTTGCGGCTATACTGTGAACTACGTACAGAATGTCACTGATATCGATGATGATATCCTGCGTAAGGCTCGCGAATTAGGGATATCCTGGGATGAACTGGGAAGGCGTGAAACTGAGCGATATTTGCATGATATGGACTCCTTAAACGTGCGCCGCCCGAATGTTTATGCCAGAGCTACGCAAGAAACCCCTGCGATGATCGAGATTATCCTGACACTTCTGGCCCGTGGATATGCTTATGAGCGTGAGGGCAATGTCTATTTCAGTGTACATCAGGACCCAGATTTTGGCATCATGGCTCGCGCAATTGGTCTCAGTGATTATGAGTCCATGCTCACCATCGCCAATGAGCGAGGGAATTTCCCCAATGATCCTCACAAAATAGATCCGCTTGATTTTGTCCTCTGGCAAGCGCAAGCTCCTGGAGAACCATCCTGGCCCAGTCCGTGGGGTCCGGGGCGACCCGGCTGGCATATAGAGTGTAGCGCAATGTCGATGCGCTACCTTGGTCCACAAATCGACATCCATGGCGGCGGCGCTGACCTGGCGTTCCCACATCATACATGTGAAATTGCACAATCCGAACACTTCACGGATAAAGTGCCTTTTTCACGTATCTGGATGCATACTGGAATGGTACACCAGGACGGTGAAAAGATGAGCAAGTCCCTGGGCAATCTGACGCTAGTGAGTGATCTGCTTAAGGACTTCAGCGCCAACGCAATTCGTGTAACCCTGCTGAACCATCACTATCGCTATCCCTGGGAACGTTTCCCTGAAGATCTACAGGTAGCAACAGAGACGGTTGGCTTATTTGAACGGGTACGCACGCTGGTCGACACACATGCAGATGCATCAGATAATCTGTTACACGGCATGTTCGTTGCAGCCATGGAGAACGATTTGAACACGCCGCAAGCTTTGCTATTGCTCAGACAAGCGGCAGAGACCGTAATGGTAAACGATAATGTCAATACAGGCGCGGAGATTTTGCGATTGGCACGGGTGTTGGGATTGAGGGTGTAAATGTAGGGACGGGGCATGCCCCGTCCCTACATTTTTCTATAATCATGCGCTTTCTTGTTTTGCATGCCCACCAGTCATCATGATGCCCAGTTGTTCTTCTGTAGCATCTGGCGAAACGATATCAACAATTTTGCCTTCGTACATGACTGCGATACGATCAGAGAGCGAGCGTATCTCGTCCAATTCGGCTGAGATGAGCAAGACAGCTTTGCCCGCATCGCGCTGCTCGATGATGCGACGATGAATAAACTCAATGGCGCCAATGTCGACACCACGGGTGGGTTGCGCAGCAATTAACACCTGGGGATTGCTAGAAAATTCACGAGCGATAATAACTTTTTGCTGATTCCCTCCCGAGAGCGATCCGGCAGGAGCTTCAACAGAAGACGTACGCACGTCAAACTCGCCGACCAGCCGTTTTGCCCAGCCAAGTATCTTGCGCAGTAGAAGCACCAGACCATTCCATGAGAATTGCGGCCAGCGCTGGCGCCCCAGGATCAGATTATCTTCAATAGAATCTCCGAGCACAAGGCCGCTACCTCGTCGATCCTCTGGAATATGGGCAACGCCTGCAAGGCGTTCATCGCGTGCATTCATCGTAGATATATCAAGCGATTCACCAGCCCGTCCATCTTTGACCTGTGTAATGGTAACTTTACCGCTTGTGAGTTTGCGCATGCCAGTCAATACCTCGATTAACTCGGATTGACCATTACCTTCAACGCCAGCGATACCTAGAATCTCCCCTGAATGCAGATCAAAATCGATGCCATGCAACGCCTCCAACCCACGATCTGACAGGGCTTGCAATTCCTCCACGTGTAGCACAACAGGTCCAGGGTTAGCAGGTGTCTTATTAACACGTAGCAAAACCTCGCGCCCAACCATCATGCGTGCAATCTCGGCTTGATCTGTTTCTTTCGTTACCAGTTCGCCAGCATTCTTCCCACGTCTGAGTACAGTAATAGAATCGGTAAGTTCGAGGACTTCGCGTAATTTATGTGTAATGAAGATAACAGTTTTACCCTGTGCTACCAGACCTTTGATAACACCAAATAGCTCAAACACTTCCTGAGGCCTGAGAACGCCTGTTGGCTCATCCATAATCAGAATATCTGCCGAGCGATAAAGGACTTTGAGAATCTCTACTCGCTGTTGTAAACCTACAGAGAGCTTTTCGACACGGATATCGGGATCAATAGGCAACCCATACTGTTTGCTCAAATCGAGGATTAACTCGCGTGCTTTTTTTACTTCATACATTGTACCTAGACTGCCTGGCTCATGACCAAGGACAATATTCTCCGCAACGGTTAAAGGAGGAATCAGCATAAAATGCTGGTGAACCATTCCTATCCTCAACCGAATAGAATCACGAGGGCCACCTATATGGGCAAGCTGGCCGTTCACAAAGATCTCGCCACTATCAGGCTTAATCAGACCATAGAGAATATTCATCAGTGTCGATTTGCCTGCCCCATTTTCGCCAACCAGCGCATGAATCTCTCCCTTGCGCACAGCAAGGGAGACATGGTCATTTGCCACTACACCTGGCCAGCCTTTGGAGATGTCACGCATCTCTATCGCCAGTGGTGTAGCATCCTCTTTTGTTGTTGCCACAGCAGTACTTTCTTGCATTGACGTTCGCCTCCTCTTATTGAAAAGATATTCGGAATTTCCACCAGTACGGCTAGCGTGTGTCTTATCCGGATGCCGGATGCATTAATCCGCACCGCCAGGTTCGTAGGGGATACCATCGGCGGCAGGTGGAGTAGTTCGACCAACCAGTCCAACAAGCGCAATCAGTGTGAGTACATAAGGTATGGTACTTAGTAGATAAGGCGAAATGCCAGTATCCTGCATGCGTACAGCAAGTGCCTCACCTAAACCAAAGATGATGCAAGCACCGGCCGTCCCCAGGGGATTATATTTACCAAAAATCATGGCTGCTAACGCGATAAAACCTGCTCCAGCCGTTATATTGGAGTTGAATATACCAGCAATCCCTAATGCTAGAAACGCGCCCCCTAAACCAGAAAGAATTCCACTACTAATTACACACAGGTAACGCACCAGGTATACATTCACACCAGCGGTATCGGCTGCCTGTGGATGCTCACCAACTGCTCGGATACGCAAACCGACATTTGTGCTAAACAAAAGAAACGTCATACCCAGGACAAGAAGCACAGCAACATAAAACATGACATTCTGCTGAAACAAAACCTGACCCAGGAATGGAATGTTCGCAAGAGGTCCCCAGGTGAGGGTAGGAAGACGTAGCGAGTTCGACAAAGATGGTACTCCCTGACCACCTGTCTGAACGAAGAGAAGATAATTGGTCAGGCCAAGCGCAAAAATATTAATAGCGATCCCGCTCACGATCTGATTAGCCTTAAAATTGATGGAGACGACAGCGTGGATGAGCGCCATCAAGCCACCGGCAATCATGGCGCCAATCACACCTCCCCACACACTATGTGTTGCCTGCGCAACCATAACGGAAGCATAAGCTCCAGTGAGCATCATTCCTTCCATAGCAATGTTGACAACGCCACTGCGTTCAGAAATTACACCACCGAGCGCCGGCAAGACGAGCAATGTGGCAAATACTAAGGTCGCCTGCCAAAGATCCGCGGAAGTGAGCACTCGGAACAAGACTTGAAAGAACATGATTATTCCTCCTTGGAGACGATACTAGCCTTTTGAGTTACATACATGCATGCAGTCCGTGTATGCAATACATCCAATTTCTTCATTACATATAGCTTCCTTTATCATCTCCAAATCAGCTATCAAAACTCTCATCTGAGCTGCTCTCACCAGTCAAGTTGCCTGCTTGAGAACCTATATCGATGATTCCTTTACTACCTACGTTCCCGTTCCCAGGAAGATCGACGATCGCTACATCTCCACCTGCGGTTGCCAGTGAAGGCTTGCGTCGAAATGTCAACCTCCGAGGCCAGGCATGCCTGATGGCAGTTAAGAAATCAGCGGCGATACTGAACAAGACGAAAGCTTGAATGATATACACAAGATCACCAGGCACATTTGCGCTCAATTGCATCAGACCAGCACCTTGTCGTAATCCTCCAAAGAGAAGGGCAGCAAAGAACACCCCGATCGCGGTTGTCCTTCCTAGCAGGGCAACTCCAATGGCATCAAAACCCACATAATCAATTCTGAAAGCAGAACCATTTAAGTAGTAGGGGAATTGTCCCATTAAGCGAAAGGCACCTCCCAGGCCAGCAAAGGCGCCTGCCAGGGCCATTACAGCAAATGTATTCCACTTGACAGAGATACCTGCATATCTTGCTGCTTTGGGATTCTGTCCAATCACACGGATCTCATAGCCAAATGTTGTACGGGCATAGATGAACCAGTAGACTACAAGGGCCACAATTGCGAAAATAAAGGTGGTATCCACTAAATATGCCTGAGGTGTTGGAATCTTGGGCAAAAAAGTACCTAGAGTAGTATTGTAGAAAGTGGAAATTTGTGGGAATGTCCCCTGAGGAGGAAGTGGCGAAGTAGAATTCGCTTGCGCCGGATCCTTAAGCGGACCATTGATGAAATAGTCAGCAACATAAAAAGCGATCCAGTTCAGCATAATCGTAGTGACGACTTCGTGTGCGCCGCGCCAGGCTTTTAAGGCCCCGGCAATCCCACCCCAGATCGCCCCTGCGAGCGCGCCAGCAATAACCAGTATTGGAATAAGCAGCCAACCCGGCCAGTTCGTAGCATGCAGACCAATCGCGCTCACTGTAATCGATGCTATAGCGAGTTGGCCTTCAGCGCCAATGTTGAAAAGGCCAGCACGAAAAGCTATCGCTACTGAAATACCTGCAAAAATGAGCGGACCGACAATTACCAGAGTAAAAGAGAGACTCTGTAAACTCCCAAAAGACCCTTGCCAAAGAGCTTGATAAGCACTTACGGCTGCTGAGAAGCGATCACTAAGAGATCCAGACGTTGTCAACATGATTACAACGCCACCAGCAAGCATTGCCAGAACTACAGCAAATACAGGGCTGGCAATCGATGCACCAGTTCGACGGATCCATGCGAGAAAATTCGAACCAGGGGTTTGCTCCTTCGTATCCCTGTGTTGCGCGGTTGGCACAGCCATATCGACTTCCTCCTTCAGTCCAGTACCCAGCCAAAAGCGAGCATATATCCAAATAGGGAGACCACAAGGGACCGCCCCTACTATGACTGGGCTGATCTACCCAAAAGAACATAGTAGGGGCGGTCCCTTGTGGTCTGCTCTTGTTGTCTCAAGTCGCTCTACACCAGGATTGGTGATTGAGTTGGAGTCAATGCCACAAGGGCCACCCCTACAGCGAAACTATGCTCTTATCATAACATGAGCAGTAATGAGAAACAAGCATTGCTGTCGAGTTACGGCGTATTAGGATTTGGAATAGCCTCAGGTACAACCAATGTGCCGGCCTTGATCTGAGCCGCATACTGGTCCGCAATTGTTTTGGCGTCTGCGGGAACGGCCGAACTTGGGGGTGAATACGTCACACCATCATTTGTCAGATCAAACGATGGTAGGTTATTATTATATTTTCCCTTTTCCGTCAGATCAATGATTGTGAATACAGCAACATCGACACGCTTCTGAGCACTTGTAATCACACTCGGATACAGATACCCCTGGTCAGCGTCAACACCAATACCGTAGACATTCTTGGAATTAGCAGCATCAAGTGCGCCAATACCACAACCACCCGCAACCTGGAAAATGATATCTGCCTGGTGCTGGTTAATTTGCGACAAAGCAGCATCTTTACATTTTGCGGTATCGGCAAAGTCCTGTGAGTAGTTGACATAGACCTTCACACTAGGATCAACCTTTTTTGCGCAGTACTTGTAACCAGCAATATAGCGTACGACTGCCGGAACAGGAATTCCACCCACTGCTCCGATGGTGTTGGCGCCAAGCAAATTCGGCACTTTGGATTTACCATCCATTTCCATTTGACCTGCAATCGCGCCAACGAGACACCCGGCTTGCTGTTCTTTAAAGAAGAGCGGTGATACATTGGGCAGTGGGTCGCAGTTGAAGGAACCATTTGGAAGTGCGCAACCATCAACAATAGCAAAGTTCACGTTGGGGAACTGCTTTGCAACCTGGTCTAATGGGGTCTGCATCAAAAAACCTACCGCGATTACGAGGTTTGCGCTTTGCGCAGCCAGAGTAAGATTCTTGACATAGTCATTCTGTGATTGGGTCTGAATGACTTTTTCTGGGAAGTGATACTGAGTTTTAGCCTGTGTGTAACCCATATAGGCAAGCTGGTTAAAGCCCCTATCATTGAGGCCACCAATGTCTGTCACTAATGCTACTGTGGCAGCGGGAGGAGCAGCTGTAGGAGTGGTACCTCCACCACTCGTTGTGCTGCTCGAGCCGCCACATGCGCTCAGCAACATTGCTAGTAAGACAAAGAACGTAGTGATAGTGGCGAGGCCGCTAATTCTTCGCATATTAGCTTCCTTTCCTTTCTGTCCAAAAATACGGCAATTGAACGCCGATTCTTTTTTGATAAAGGTGCATACCAATGAGATAAACGCCATATTTACCCAAATAGGTGCAGGAATGGATCGCAAGACTGATTATTTCTCAAGGCATGCTATATCATGAAAGATACGGCCAGGAACGCTATTCCTACCAATGGAATAATTAAAAATACAGGCTTCCCCTGTCATGAATTATACGTCACGAAGAGCTTATTTCTCACAGAATGTGGGCATGATTCGACCCATTCAGTAGGAGGCAGGTACGACTTTGAAACCGACTCATTCGATCAAGAGTCCCAACAGGATTAGCAGAACACGGCTGGCGTGAAGAGCACTCACGTGTCATTCTGAGCGCCACAAAGGATCTGGCGCCCATCGCGCGAGATCCTTTGTGGCGCTCAGAAT
>DATMNR010000262.1:0-5637 GCA_035568795.1 Ktedonobacteraceae bacterium | reverse complement strand
TACCTGGCGGCAAAGATATACCGGCCACGTATGTTTCGAAGCTTGCGCAATGATGCCATCTATCGCTATAGCCGGGTTCAGCGTGATGAGCAAGGTCAAGCGGAGCATGGCAACAGTCGCAGGGGGAGTGCTGCTACACGAAAGACCGAGAAAGGACGCGCGGCCCAGGTAGCATCCTGGATCGAGTACGAGTACCAGACACAACGTTTGCTATGCTCCCAAGGCGCCAATGTACCTCGTACGTTTGCGCAGATCGGTAATGCCGTTCTGATGGAATATATCGGGGATGTTGGTGAACCTGCCCCCCGACTCAGCGATGTTGTACTTGAAGTTGAGGAAGCGCAACCACTCTTTAACTGCATCATGGATAACATCGAGCTTGCTCTGAAACACGGTCGCATTCACGGCGACCTCTCGGGATATAATATTCTCTATTGGCACGAGGCGGTGACACTGATTGACTTCGCGCAGGCAGTCGACCCGTATCACAACTCAGATGTGTTCTCGTTATTCCTGCGGGATATTGAACGCATTTGCCAGTACTTTGCACCATACAACGTGCAATGCAACGCGTATGAATTCGCGCGGGAGATTTGGAGCGGCCACATGGGACCAATCCCGGAACTGATTTAGGCAGTAATCACGATGCACAGAATTCATAGATGGTTCATTCTAGTACCGACACTCCTGTTTTTATGAGGAGTGCCGGTACTGAATTACGTCGCCACATGGGGCCTAGTAACTAACGGGTGCTGAATGGAAACATCCACGATGAACCTGGACGGCGCTGGCACCTACCCGCCTTGCCAACGACGCTAGCGCGTCAGTTCTTACCCGTTCTGACAACGCTGCTGCGCATCTAGCTGACGCTCAGTCAGAACGAACAGCAACTGCTTCGCAGTCAGGCAAGTCGCAAGGAGAAGCGCCCCCACCCAGCTTCCAAATAGCCCCCGTACCTACACCAGAGGCATCTAGCGCTCGTTAGTTGGTGGTAACATCACATTTTTTTTATTGACTTTGTGAAAGAAATACTATATAAGCTAATCATCCTAAGCTGTTCTTTGCTGACGCTGTTGTTTCCGGCCAGCTTTGTAGGTTGATGAGAGAGAAGAACATCTCATGGCTACTTCCTTTACTCCTATTGGTGTGACTGGTTCCACAGGACAACTCGGAGGTAGAGTTGCGACCCGACTCGCTACCCTTGGCCAGCCTCAGCGGCTACTTGTTAGGGATCCTGCTCATGCCCCACAACTTTCAGGTACTGAGATCATGCAGGCATCATACGAAGACGGAACATCTATGAAGGTAGCCCTCAGTGGGATCAAGGTATTATTCCTTGTCTCAGGGTATGGGCTAGATCGCCTGGAACAGCATTATAGTGCTATCGATGCTGCAGTCGCTGCCGGGGTCGAACGTATTGTCTACACGTCATTCCTGTCCGCTGCCCCGCTTGCGACTTTCACACATGCCCGCGAACACTATCTAACAGAACAACGTATTCGTGAAAGTGGTTGCCGTTATACATTCTTGCGACCGACTTTTTATCTTGACCGTGCTCCTCGCTGGTTCTCCAACGAAGGTGTTGTTCAAGGACCTGCTGGCAATGGAACCATTACCTGGGTTTCACGTGATGACCTGGCCGATGTTGTCGTCGCTGTTCTAACTTCGAGTGGACATGATGGAGCAAGCTATGAAATTACTGGTGCCCAGGCTCTCACGCTCACTCAGGCTGCCGAAGAGTTTTCACGCGCCACAGGTATCCCTGCAACCTATCAACCTGAAACTATTGAGGAAGCTAAAGCATCACGGGCTAAGTTCAATCCTACAGATTGGGAGCTTGAGGCCTGGGTAAGCACCTACGTCGCAATTGCTACAGGTGAGATGTCGGTTGTAAGTCACAGCGTCGAAGCCCTGACGGGTCATACTCCCCAGACGCTGGCTGACTACTTGCATAAGCATCCAGAGAGCTATGAGCATGTTATTCCGAACCGATTATGAATATCTTTAGCTCGCTGATACGATCAATGTAAGAATTATAACTATCAATTTCTTGATAATTTAAGTATTTTCTATCTATTATCTAATATATCGCTCACATAGCGCTCAAAATGAGCGCTATTTTTTGGGCAAAAACCTTTGATTTTCTGTGCTGCAATATTTACTGAACACCAACTTGCAACTCGTTTTTGCTCTTGTAGAGATCGTAGCCGTTCTCGATAAGTTCACACAGTCTTTGTGTGAAGCGTGCTGCTGGTGCATCATCGGGAAGTCGCCGATTTCCATGAGGATCAAATCCATCACAATAGTAGGCCTGGTCCAATGGTAGTGACACTTCAGCCGGATGATGAGGCGTGTACATTCTTCGTCGAGGGGATCATATTCCACGCCCAGGTACTTGCTGCCTTAAAACTGGTTGATCTTGTACCAATTTGCCCATATTGACCAAAGTTGAGAAGCGAGACAATCTGGTCTCACGATGCAAGAGGCCACGGTGCTGATCTTCGGCAATCCCAAAACTGGCACGCTCTGATGATTGCGTCTCCGCTTATGGGCCTTGATCTTCCCCTCAAAGCGTTCGTCTGGCAAGATGAGGATAATCAGGTATGGGGTAAGTTCTACTAGTGCTGTTTTTTTAAGGTCCGCCACTCTATCCCATAGGAATTGATCAGCAACATTGCTGGAGTTGATGCCTTGCATGAGCAGGCACTCAAAGGTTAACGTTTCAATTGGAGATTAAGTAGGTGAAATCTGCTATACTATAGGTAAGTAGGGCGGTGTCTGAGCCGTTCTGCTTTCTGCTGGTAGACACTGTCACTATATGAACAGGGTAAATAGGTAATGCTCTATTCTTGCATTGGAGGTTCACCTCATGAGTGATAAACATACAGGAAACGGGACCGATTCGGAGACGTTTCTACGACGCAAGCCTGTCCCACTTGCTATGGCAAAAGGACCCTATGAGTACATTCCGGGAGATCAAGAACTGCCGGTTCAGCTCACCAGTTTTCTGGACATGTTGCACTGGGCGCAGAACTGGGCACGCTCCAAGTCCGTCTGGCCGCTGGGGTATGGTCTGGCCTGCTGCGCCATCGAAATGATCGCATCTGCTTCTGCTCCACAGTATGACCTCTCACGCTTTGGCTCAGAGGTCTTTCGCTCAAGCCCTCGCCAGGCAGACCTGATGATCGTGGCAGGAACTGTCTCAATCAAAATGGGTCCGCGCCTGCGTCTGCTGTGGGAGCAAATGCCTGAGCCGAAGTGGGTGCTGAGCATGGGTCAGTGTGCGAACTCGGGCGGTGAATTTTACGATAGCTACTACACGGTTCAGGGCGTTGATACCATCGTTCCTGTAGATGTCTATGTCCCCGGCTGCCCTCCTCGTCCAGAGGCTTTTATTGAAGGTCTTCTCAAGCTGCGTGAGAAAATTGCGAAGCAGGGCTTGAAATTGCGAGGCGAGTAGGAAAGAGAACGCACAGAAGGTAAGAGTCAGTCAGATCAGGTTTCTTGCACTAAGTAAAGCCGCTCAAACGTGCAGCGAGTACCCAGCGAAGTTCCAGCAGCAAGAAAAAAGCAGTTAGGATACATTGAGAGGCCATCACGAGGGTGCAAGGTCCAATGAAAAAAGCAAACGTACATCAGGAGGTGAATCAATGAGTGCAGGTTTCTTCTCGCGCGGATTTCATGGTCGTCGCCAACAAAGTGATACGAGCGCGCGCATTCCACCTGGACAATACCTTGAGCGCGGCTTTCCCGTGCTCTCAGCAGGGCCAACGCCGCATACAAAGCTTTCGACCTGGGATTTCTCAATTCTTGGGGAGGTCGAGCAGCCGAAACACTGGAGTTGGGACGAGTTCCAGACTTTGCCACATGAGACGGTGACGAAGGACATCCACTGCGTGACCAAGTGGTCGAAATTGGATACGCACTGGGAAGGGGTTTCGCTCGATATACTGCTGGCGCAGGCGCAGTACGACGCCAGCTACGTGATCGCCTTCTCCGATGGCGGCTATACCACCAATCTGCCCCTGGAAGAGGTGCTGGGTGGTAAGGCATGGGTGGTCCACACGTACGAGGGACAGCCCCTGGAACCCCAACACGGCGGCCCGGCACGCTTGCTAGTCCCGCACCTCTACTTTTGGAAGAGCGCCAAGTGGGTTCGTGGGCTGCGCCTGGTCAAGCAGGACGAACCGGGCTTCTGGGAGTCGCTTGGCTACAATAATCATGGTGATCCATGGAAAGAGGAACGCTATTGGGGCGACTGAACTGGCAACTGGGTACAGTGCTGGCCACACAGGTGGAAACGGCCCGGACGAAGAGCATCCAGCTGGCTGTCCCCAGCTGGACTCCCCACCGTCCTGGACAGCACGTGGATGTGCGCCTGACCGCTGAAGACGGCTACCAGGTCGAGCGCAGCTATTCGATCGCCTCGCCACCAGAAGAGGGACAGAACGTGACGCTGACCGTCGAACGGCTCGATAACGGGGAGGTGTCACCCTACCTCACGGATGAACTACGCGTCGGTGATACGCTGGAGTTGCGCGGCCCCATCGGAGGCTACTTCGTCTGGGAGGCGTCTATGGGTGATCCGCTCCTGCTGGTCGCTGGTGGATCGGGCATTGTGCCCTTGATGGCCATGATTCGCCATCGTGCTGCTGTGGGGAGTACAATTCCAACACGTCTGCTGTATTCGTCACGGTCCTCCGAGGACGTGATCTACCGCGATGAACTCGACCGCCTGGTTAAGAACGGTACTATGCTTGAGGTGGTGCAGACTCTGACCCGTATGCAACCGCCCGGATGGACGGGATACCACCGCCGCATTGATACCGAGATGCTGCGTGAGGTGGGGTGGCCCCATGATCTATCTTCCTTGATGTTCATTTGTGGTCCCACCCCCTTCGTCGAGACTGCCGCTTCGAGTCTTGTTGCTTTGGGATACGAAGCAGGACGAATCAAGACCGAACGATTTGGCCCAACAGGAGAAACATAATGGAGAACAAACTTGATGGCAACGCCGCAGGAGGCATCCTGCAAGCGATCTTCCCTTTTGACATGACACTCGTCCAAACCACCTGCACGCACTGTGGCGCAAGCGATGTCATTGGTGCGCTGGCTGCCTACATGCACGGCATGGGGACGATCATCCGATGTCCTTCTTGCGATACCGCGCTCATCCGCGTTGCGCAGACGAAAGGACGTTACTGGCTAGATATGCGTGGCGTGCGTGTATTGCAGATCAGCGCCGAGGTCTAGGCTTTCTTCTGCTTTCCGCCTAGCGTTTCGTTCAGAGGAAGAATGATCGTGCATGTCGCTCAAAGTGGGATCTTCCTGGTGCGACTTTGACGAAAAAAAGCCTGTCTCTAATGCCTGAGAGAATTACGAAATTCTGCTATTTTGTGCATGAGCGTTAGCAGCAGACGATATTCATAGGAAGAGATGACCCACCATAGAATTGCATAGTGGTATTATGCTCTTACTCTCCGGACTACAACAGCTTGACATGCACTCATAATTAAGAGACACCACTCTGCTGGTTTGATGCTATGAGCATCGATGCAACCAGTGAATCTACCCCTGTACAAACTTGCAGTCAATCCCGCTCGATTTATGAGTGGATGTCAGAAACTATATTGACAT
>DATMNR010000261.1:0-16172 GCA_035568795.1 Ktedonobacteraceae bacterium | reverse complement strand
CTCCATGGTCTCCGCGCCTAGCGACTTGAGCCATTCCGGCCATTCCAATTCTGATTTATTTTCTTCTGTTGTGTAGAAAAAGGCTGGCTCTTCTGCAACGTACGCACCAGATTGTGCGTTGATGTTTCCCTCCCAGAGCTTCGCAGAAGCAAGTTCTGTTTCGGCTTGAGTTTGACTAATCGCAACATTTTCATTTGATGGCGCAAGCTCTTGTGAACCAACTGAGGGAGTAGATATAGGATCACCTGGCTGCCCCTCGAATTTGGTAAGTACGTCAAGCCAGGCAGGTGGTGTGGGAAAGGCTTCTTCTTGAGTTTCTGAGGACCATGAGTGTAAGCTTTCGGCCGATTCTACATTACCAGGGAATACAGATGCAGTGTCCAGTTCCGAATGTGTTGCCTGGGGATGCTCAGCCTGGAACCAGGGTTGTTTTTCAAGAATGGCCGGATCAAAATCGTCGTCAAATGTGGGTGACGATTTAATTTGATCAAGATCTTTTTCATCCTGGTTTGTGTGACCATTTGTGATCATTGTATTAGACGGCTGAACATTCGAAACGTCAGATTGAAAGGTAAAGGCTGGCAATGATTCAGCAGGTTTGACATCATTCAAGGTAGATTGATTGGTATCGAGCTCCTTCCAGGTCTCCAAATTGCCTGGGGTATACACATGGGTCTCAGGTTCAGAGAAGCTTTGAGATCCATTCGATGTGGAGAAAGGATTGATAGCTGTCTGTTTGTTTGATACTTCGCCTGTTGGATCATTGAAGACGATGGGTTCTTTTTTCAGCATAGAAATGAATGGATTGTTGGGCTGGCTAACTATCAGATCACTGAAGAGTTCGTTCGCCATAACTAACTCTGGGTCAAGAGTTTCGGCGCGTTGAAGAAGTTCTCTCGATCGTTCCAGATTAAATGTGGATGTGACATGGGCAAGGAGAAGCAACGCTTTAAGGCATGTTGGTATATCTTCGAGAATCTGTGTTGCCAGTTGTTCAACTTTGTCGTATGATCCTTCACGCCAGCAGGTCTCAAGCAGACCAGTGCGTGCGTCAAGACGTTCTGGGCTGACATTTAGCACGGCTTCCCACTCTTGCTCTGCTTGAGTAAGGAGATCTCCTCGCATATAGAGGCGAGCAAGTCCGGCCCTCGAAAACATAAATTCTTGTTGCCCTACTTTTGTGCTTAGTTGATTAAATTTCTGGCGAATCTGGCTGTTGCCACGGCTTAATTCATATGCTTGTTGGTAACAGTCAAGAGCGGTATCGATCTCTGAAAGACGTTCGCTGGTGAGCGCGCGATCGCAATAGACAACAACATTTTCCGGGTCGTTGACCAGTATCCAATCAAAGGTTTGTTGTGCCTCTTCTAACTGGCCTTTTGCCAGATATATTTCTCCAAGAAGACGTTGGGCTTCAAGCGCATCAGGAAAATATGAGAGAATGTGCTGACAGTTAGCCATCGCGTCATCGATGCGGCCTGAACTTATGGAGTCTTCCGTATTTTGTAAGTAATCGAAAAAGGTTGTTTTCGCCATGTAGATAGATCTCCTGTTCCCGCCTCAGCTCATGTTTATAGCCCCTGTGCTGAATTTGCGGGATATAGCTTAATCCCCGCCATTGAGCAGAGTACCTAAGAACTCCGCTTGAGTTGGTTCGCAAGGGCCGATTAGCGCTAAATGACGCCATTGAGGAGCAAAGCAGGTTTGCGCTAAGCGCTGAATATCTCGCGCAGTGACAGCCTCGATATGCGCCGTTATTTCGTCTACATCGAGAATTTTGCCGCGCAAGCTTTCCTGGCTTCCGAGCCAATATGCAACCTGACTGGTACCTTCAAGCCCTAACACCAAGCCGCCTTTGATATATGCCTTAATTCGATCGAGTTCGTCTGATGGCACAGGTGTGGTACATAAACTAGAAAGTTCATTTACAATGGCCCGTACGGCGGCTTCAACTTGCGAAGGGTCTACTCCGGCACTTACTACAAAATTGCCTGTTTCGGCATAACTATTAAAATAACTACCAATATCGTAAGCAAGTCCTTGCTCTTCACGGATTGTTTGAAAGAGCCGCGAACTCATTCCATCACCCAGGATAGCATTTATTAGCATAAGAGTATAATAGTCGGGTGACGAATAGGCTATGCCTAATGTTCCAAGGCACAGGTTGACTTGTTCTGTTTGCTTTTCAATGAGTACGATTGGTGAAGTATCTGCTGGCGGTAAACACTTCGCCCATGTCGCATGTTGGCGTGGATCCCACGTACTAAAGAGACGCTTACATTTTTCAACTATACAATCTGAATCGATGTTGCCCGCTACACTGATGATCAGTGAATTTGGTCGATAAAATTCATCTAAATAGTCCAGCATCTGCTGGCGCTGCATGTTTGAAACAGTCTCAATGTAGCCAGCATCATCGCGACCTAAAGGCAGTTTAGGCCACATAGCCTCATCTATGAGCAGACCAACCCACTCTTGAGGATCATCATGAGTAGAACTTAGTTCCTCTATAATGACGCTGCGTTCTTTCTCGATTTCAACTGGATCGAAGAGTGAGTGATGCACCATATCGGCCAAAACATCCAGAACTACTGATGCATGTTCACCTGGAACGCGTGCGCTATAATGAGTTAGTTCTTTCCCTGTGCTCGCATTGAATACTCCTCCAACCCCCTCGATGGCCTCTGAAATAAGCCTTGCGTTAGGATATTTTTCCGAACCTTTAAAAAGCATATGTTCGATAAAATGAGAAATTCCTGCATCTGTATTCGATTCATAACGAGAACCAACAGTGAAAAAGAAAGAGATACTGGCTGAACGCATACCTGGCATTGGAGCCACGAGTAAGCGGAGTCCATTCTGAAGGGTCGTACGCTCGTATTGCATTGAAAATTGATACTTCTTCCTTGACCATTAACCTCTGCACACATAGTCGCTAGCACAGCGTTTCACTATTATAGACGTTTTCTGTATGAATGGCAACGGGAAATGAGGGATGGTATAGCCATTTTGGGTGTAAATGCGAGCTTGCGAGGTTAGTAAAAAGCATATGCTGTGGGTTCATGAAGGACACACGGCATTGTGTATGATGCTTGTAACAAAACTATTCGGGTAGAGATTCCGACTTTAGAACAGGCCGACATCATTGGCCAAATCTCCCAAACCGCCCAGAAGACCATCTCCACCGCCTCTATTCCTGTCAAAGCCATGTTCAAACTCGTGAAGCAATACCTCCCCACCAATGATAGCTGCCGCACCGCCTAAAGCACCCATAGCCATGTTTCCACCAGGTCCCTGGAACATTCCACCCATGCCTCCCTGCTGGTATTGCGCCGGCATATTCGCCGGTGTTGGAGCAACATTTGCCAGGCTCGTATGGCAACTTGTGCAATTAGGAGTACCAAGCGGAGCCATTGCCATACATACTGGACAACGAAGTACCATCGGCTGCTGGTTCATCATAGGTTGCTGAGGATATTGAGCCCCATATTGAGGCGATTGCTGCGGGTATTGTGAGTATGGCTGTGAGTACTGTTGAGGCTGAGCAAACATTGTTTGGGGAACTGGTCCATGGGATAAAGGACTGCCACACTGAGCACAGAAATTCACACCTGGATTGTTCTGTATTCCACAATTGGCGCAAACAGGGGCCACTGGTGTTGCTGGAACATCAGATGCAGTATTTGTGCGCATACTTTGACCACAGTTCGTACAGAATGCCATCTCTTTGGGAACCTCAGAATGACATGCAATACAGGTTTGCGTAAGTGATTCGGGTTGCACAGATGGTGTTGGTGTTGCAGTAGCTACCGCTGTTTGTGTACTCAATGAGGAGCCACAATGCATACAAAATGCTGCTCCTGGCTTTACAACGCCGTTACAACGCGGACATATGTTAGGTGTATTGTTTTCACTTTCGACGTTCTCTGCTGGCTGTACAGGGGTTCCGCACTCCGGGCAAAACTTCTTACCAGTGACGTCATGACCGCAAGATGTACAAGATGCCATGTTTTTATCTCCTTATGAACATGCGAATGGCCATCTCATGTAGCTTACGTGCAGTGTAACATAGTTTTAGAAATTCGTCGATAGTCAAATCTCTGATATTTATTTTTGCAGGCCTAGGGCCTGCTTTGTGGAGGTAATTAGAGCGGGGACACCCCGCGCCCCTTCAGGGGACTCTGTCCCCTACACCCCTGATGTATGAATGGATGCCAAGTATTTCAGACGCATTCTCTGAGCGCTACGCTATTGCTAATACCGCGCAGTTTCATGAGCGCTACGACTTCGAGTTGTCGCACGCGTTCGCGCGAAATACCCAGCTCTTTCCCAACTTCCAACAATGTGCGGCTGCGCCCATCACCAATTCCATAGCGAAGCATAATAACCGAGCGTTCGCGTGGTGTAAGTAATGCAAGAGCGCGGTGGAGCTCTTCACCAAGTAAGTGCTGAGAAGCGGTTTCTGCAGGAGCAGGAGCCGTGCTATCTTCCAATGTATCTGCTAAAGAGTAGCGAGCTTCATCGTCAACGGGCGCATCTAGTGAAACCGGTTGTTCGATAATTCCAAGCAGATCGACGACCTCGTTCAGGTCCATATTGCATGCTTCGGCGATCTGTTCTGGAAGCGGGTCAAGTCCATTTTCTTGAGATAATTGAGCCGCAATACGGCGGACCTTACGCAGGCGAGTAGCAACGTGTTCGGGTAAGTGGATGAGTCGAGATTGTTCACCCGCGGCACGGCTGACTGCTTGTCGTATCCACCAGGTGGCGTATGTGCCAAAGTGACATCCTCTACGATAATCGAATTTCTCAGCCGCTCTCATCAGGCCAAGATTGCCTTCTTGTATAAGGTCAATCAAGGGGACGCCAGTGCTTGTATAACGTCGCGCAATAGCGATTACCAAGCGAAGATTCGACTCGATTAATTTACGGCGAGCCAATTCGTCACCCGCTGCTGCTCTCTGTGCAAGGGAAACTTCTTCAGCGTGGGTTAAAAGCCCTAAACCTCGAATGTCATGCAGGTAACTCTGAAAAGCATCTTCAGAACCAAGCACTGTGCGAGAGGTTGAAATGCGCGCACGACGTGAATTTGAGGGCAATTCTTCCAATACATCCTGATCGGTGTTTTCTGACATAGAAGCATCGTCTATCAATAAAGTGGCCGTTTCATCTAGTAAAGGGTCAGTCTCGATGAGAGGCTCAGTATTGCGTTTTGACGTCTTTTTTGCTAATAATGTATCAATGTCTGATTCAAAATCAGATGTGTTGGTAGAAGGAAACACTACCATTTGATCAGTAGTTGACATTAATGGAGTGAACACATCACTCATAGGATCAACGATTGCCATAATTCCACGCTCCCTTCGGGAAATATACCGGCAAAATCAGCTGCCGGACTCCTCCGTGTGGCCTCGTGGTCAATACTTTATGCGCAAGGCATAGATGTACTGAACGTGTTTATATCTAGCCATTTTCATTCTTCTCTAATTGTATAGAGTAGATGAGGCGATAACATCGGGTAAATACCTTAGATCAAATCAGGTTCTAACCGTATCTTCATTGATATATTACACCAAAACTGGTAGCAGGATTTACAGCTATCAGTAGCTCGATCCAGGAAATACCCGGTTGCTGCATGTCCCAGGATTCTTCAGGGTAAGATATTATTCCCAAGAGTTGCTTCTACATGTAATACGACCAATGCGGACTAAATGTTACGCTGATTTTTCATTCATACAATGTAACAAAATTTGAGGGAGATCGGAATGCCACGGAAAGGCCGATAAATCGGTTCATAGGGAAATCGCGGTTATTTTGTTAATAGCCATAAATGAAAATCGAATCAGGTTTCATCGAATGGATCGTGGACACCATGACCACGATCATAGTTGAGTTGGGTCGGGTCACCCAGATGATGCTCATAATCGGGACGCTTTTCCCACTCCTTTTGCTTTGCTTCATCAGCGCTCATGCTTAATTGCACGCGATCATCTTCGATGGATTTGATAGCACTATATGGTATGTAGCGGTCTGTTGGGAAGAAGTATCCCTTGTGTACGAGAAAGGAATCTTCGTAGACCTTTGCGATATGACCCAACTCATACCCGTCATTGGCATAGACTCGTAAGGATGTGTGGATGTTTTGAGGGTTCCAATTGGTCATAATGTATTCTCCTTTTCTGTTAGGTGTTCTAGTGACTTGCACGTTTGATTTTGGCTAGTTGTTACAGTTTCGAAACTATTCAGGTTTTTCTCTTGCCGCCTGCGGCGACTGCACTGGGGTGGGAAGCGGGGACACCCCGCACCCCGGCAAAGGGCCTCGCCCTCTGCACTCCCAGAAGCGTCGGAGATCCGCTGGTGCATCCCTCAGATGGGCAACTCCGTACCCCTCCAAGGGCCCTGCAAGGCCCCTTGGAACGCCTGCTGAATTGTTACAGAATATTTAGTGTAAATGTACTCTTATGTGTCCTTGTCCGGCTTGCACTTGTTGTTTGAATACCTGACCACCTGCAAAAACAATGAGTTCATATGATTTGCGTGGTGGGTGATAGTTTTCGAAGTGTTCATCAATTTCTACAACTGCTTCATCACCAAAGACACGGCAACTGATTGAAATTTGAGCAGAATTTCCATTCTGATACTCGAACGTAGATCCATCATCCTCATAAAGTGTGTAGTTTGCCAATTCATCTCCTGTCATGTAGCATGTGAAGGTGAGTGGGTCAGTAGGATGTTGATCTGTATATTGCATCAAAGGCCCTGTGGGAATAATACTATCGTCTCGAACGAATAATGGCCATTGCGCTAAGGGGGCGGAAATTTCGCTCCAGCCCGCGCCTGGATACATATTGCCCGTCCAGTAATCAAACCAGTTACCGGAGGGTAGATAGACATTTCTACTGGTGGAGCCATGCTCAAAGATTGGCGCTGATAGGATCGAGTCTCCTAACAAGAACTCATATTCTGCGTCGCAGGCTTGTTCATCCTGGGGATAGTGGTAGTATAATGGCCGTATAATTGGCGTTCCATTTGTCGAAGCTTCATGAAAGAGTGTGTAAAGATACGGCATCAGTCGATATCGTAGTTCGATGGCTGTACGATAGGCACTTTCATAGGGTTCACCAAATGCCCAGGGTTCCTGATCTGGTTGACCAATTAAATTGTGATTGCGGCAAAAAGGCAATAGGCTCACGAGTTGGGCAAATCTTACGAGAAGTTCACCATTGGAAGCACCCCAGAACCCCCCGATATCCACGCCTACAAAAGGAACGCCGCTCATGCTGATATTCAAACACATAGGTATAGCCATTGAGATATGTTCCCATTGGCTTGTATTGTCTCCAGTCCAGAGTGCAGTGTAACGCTGCATGCCAGCAGTGCCGGAACGTGTCAACACAAACGGTCGCCTGTCGGGACGCAGGCGTCTCAATCCCTCATAGGTAGCGCGAGTCATTTCCATTCCATATGCGTTATGAAAGAACTTATGGAGAACTGCTGGCCCATCGGGTCCTGTAACTTCATTTTCATCAGCACTATGTAGCACATCATTGCTCATTGTATTTCCATGTATAGATGGTTCATGCTTGTCTGACAGAAAGTTTGTGAGCGATGGTTCATTCATATCGTTCCAGATGCCGTCGACTCCCTGTTCGAGCAGGCCTTGATAATTATTACCCCACCAGTTGCGTACTCTGGTGCGGGAAAAATCTGGAAAGACACATTCACCCGGCCATACACTGCCAGTAAAGATCTCACCGCTCTTGTAGTGACAGAAATAATCATGCCCTATACCTTGCTGGTACACGAAATACTTTTCATCGACCCTGGTGCCCGGGTCGATAATGGTTACCAGGTGTATACCCTGGTTATGTATGTCGTTTATCATTTGATCTGGATCTGGGAACCTCTCAGCGTTCCACGTAAAATTACGGTACTCATGCATATAATCGATGTCGAGCCAGATAGCATCACATGGATGGTTGCGTTCGCGCAGGCGGTTCGCAATCTGGCGTACCTGTGCCTCTGAGGTATATCCCCAACGTGACTGGTGATATCCAAGCGCCCAGCGAGGAGGTAAAGGCATATGTCCGGTGAGTTCAGTATACTGACGTAAGACGTCTCCAGGTGTTGGACCTGTGAAGAAATACGCAATGAAACTATCGCCCTGGACGGTTATAGATACTTCAGTATCGTGTGTAAGGCCCAAATCCATATCTACGCGACCAGTATGGTCGATTAAGACTCCATAGGCTGAGCCATCATCAATGTGGAGATTCAGATAGAAAGGGATAGAGGTATACATGGTCATTGTTTCCAAGTTGTGTGGATGGGGAGGATCTACGTTCCAAATAGGAAATGCATGACCGCGTTTGTTCATTGTGCCTGTACGCTCACCAAGGCCATAGATGCGCTCACTACTTGCTAGCGGCCTGATCAAACGAACGGCGTTCGTATCAAACGAATAAGTTTGCAAATACGGCTCTAAAGTTGCCTGTACCTGGCTTTCATTCAGAAAATCAGGCCATTGTTCATCTGCCTGGGCGACAATCCAGGAATGGTAGGGAAGTGATCCTGTTTCGCCATCACTCAACTGGTAACGCGACTCGTCTAACTCTATACCACGTATGGCTCTTATGCGTATGACCTCGCTACCAAGTAGAGTACCAGCCAGAATACAATCGACATTGGAGTCTTTCGATCTACCCAGCCAGATATGCTCGTTCCCAAACTTACTTTGGTACTGGAGTTGTGAGATATGTGTGAACATCTTTGATGATCTCTTTCTAAATGAGCAGAAATAGCGGGTGTACATTTCTCAACCTGAAATGCTCTATTTTTATAAATATGCATACATTCTCAACGAAATGTCAACCTAAAAGCAACCTTTCAAACAGTATGCTTCTGTATAGGGGAAAACCACATGGGGGATGTCCTGGGGGGGACATTGAGTGGCTCAACACACGGGTCATGATCCTGGGGAGCAACAGCGGACACCTTTCTTTCGGCTGTTGTTTAAAAGCCGGAAAACGTATCAAATAAGCGTTTTCCGGCTTTTTTGGTTTTCTCTACTGCTAACTGACCTCTTGAACAGTGTTTCTTCGTCGCAAATGAAGTATGCTACTAGCAGGACAATTTGTATGTGTGCGATTTGTGAATTTAAAGGAAACAAACCTCTATGCAGACAATCCCCGGTGATACACGCAATAGCCCTTTCGAGTCAGATGGAACGTACTTTAAAGTAGCCAGTGTAGTTGAGTTGGAAGAGCGATCTTTTAAGGTTGTCACGGTTGAAGACAGGCATATTTTACTTTTGCTTGCAGATGGGCATATTCGAGCGTTGGATAGCCGGTGCCCACATATGGGCTATCCACTGTCGCAGGGAACGATCAGAGATGGAGTATTGCGCTGTCACTGGCATCATTGGCGCTTTGACCTGGCTTCGGGTGGCTGTTTCACAGAAGGGGGAGATGATGTGGCTGTGTTCCCAATGGAGGTTCGTGATGGCGAAGTATGGGTAAGCCCTACACCGCTGGATGGTTACCTGCGTCGACGCACGGAAAAATTTCTAGGTGATTTACGCCAGGGAATGGAGGAGCGTAATACCTTTTTGATTGCCAAAGCTGTGGCGGGACTGAGGGCTAACGGAGTGCCTGATAGAGAAATACTCAGTTCAGGAGCTATGCACGGCTTACAATTCCGCCAGGGTGGGTTCGCTATGGGCCTGACAATTCTCACGTGTATGGGTCGACTAATACCCGATTTGCAGGAAGATGAGAAAGCACTGGCCGATGTACACGCTCTGATTAACTGCGCTCGTGATTCGTTTATGGGCCCACCACGTCGCATGTTGCGTGCGCTTCCAACAGCGCAATTTACAAACAAAGAGCAACTCAAGCACTGGTTTCGGCTCTTCATTGAGGATCGTGAAGCAGCGGGAGCAGAGCGTGTCCTGCGTACAGCTATTGCAGCAGAATACTCCACAGCAGATTTGATTGAGATACTGCTGGCAGGTGCAACTGATCATTATTTCTTGAGTACCGGTCATGTTATTGACTTCACCAACAAGGCTTTCGAGCTGTTTGAGGAGATGACAGTCAATGGAATGTTGCCTTTTGGGGAGACGAATACTCACAAAGTATTGGCGACGACGCTTTCATCCGTGGTTCGACCAATGGCGATGGGATTTCGTCATGAAGAAGATGCTGATTGGCACGAGACGATAGAACCACAAGAGGATTTGTTTGAAGTTTTGCCTGGATTACTTGCGAAGCCACGTGATCCTCATTGGGCACGAGGGGAACGGTCGGAGCAGTTGAGAAATGTGCTGTTGGCAGGAAAACCCGAAGAAATCACGCATGCTTTAAGAATAGCTTTAGAGCATGGAGCACCTGTCGATGCGCTGAGTAGTGTATTAGCACGTGCAGGCATACATCGAGTTGCTCGCTTCCATGTGCAGAATGAAGAGGATTGGGACGATGTGCTACATGTGATTAGCTATGCCAATGCCATTGATGCACTGGCGCATCGCAATGCTGGTCACTCATTGGAGGGTGATGTGGTTTTGATGAAGGCTGTTACGCACGGCTCCATGTTCGTCTATCTCACGCATTTCCTTAATATACCGCGCGCGTTGCTGCCTGCAGAGCGTGGCAAAGCGGCAATTCCTGAATTGCTACATGATCAGCCTGCATTGTTGGGGCGCCTGTTGTATTGCGCAGAATTTCAGCAAGTAGAGGAGGCCGCCGCAATCGTACATTTTTATCAGGAGCAAGGGTATGCACTTGCTGATTTAAAAGCAGCGCTGGGAAGGGCTTTGTTGCGGGAGGATGCAACTTTCCATACATTCCAAATGGTAGATGCGGCTTTTAACCAGCATGAGACGCTGGGCGAGACGCATGCTGATGGTCGCCTGGCTCTGGTTGCAGCCACACGTTATATGGTGGCACAGCGTTTACGTCGCAATGTGCTTTTTTCGACCCAAAATGCATTGAAGTTGCAGCGTGGGGAAGCATTGAATGAGGAAGTTGAATAGATATCAAAGTTCGTCGATGCCCATTTGGAGGAGTACCTGTTTGAGGTGGAGGAGGCCGAGACGCATGCGTGCTTTAATGGTGCCGAGGGGAATTTGCGTTCCTGCGGCAATCTCTGAATGGGTCCAGCCTTGAAAGTAGGCAAGCTCGATTACCATACGCTGTTCGGTGGGGATCTGCATGAGGGCTGCTCTGACGTGCGAACTTTTCACCGATTGCCATGCTGCATCCCAGGCATCTGGATGGGCGATGCTTTCATTTAGTTCTAACTCTTCTAAAGGCGCTTCTTGAATAGTTGATCGGCGGCGGACACGGCGTAAATAGTCGATGGTTCGGTGATGCATGATGGAAATCAGCCAGCTTCGTGCTGCGCCAGATTGAGGTGAATAGGTGATGGCACGTCTCCACACAGCCAGAAATGCATCTTGCAGCAGGTCTTCAGCGACCTGGTGATCCGCAACCATACGGTAAGCAAGCGAGTAAAGGATGCGACTGTAGCGTTGGTACAGCGAATCCATGGCCCATACTGCGCCGCCAGCAATGGCGTTAAGCAGGGCTTCATCGCTCGGTTCGTTTTGAGTTTCGACATCCCTCGTTGTTTGCATGTTTCGCCTTGTCGACTATTCTTTCGCATTAGACTACGTCAGGAAGCTATGATTAGATCAATATGTAATTGAAGATTTGTTACTCAGAGCAAAAGTGAATTGTTTTGCAGGTAGTTGTTCTGATATTATTTAGAGTAAAGAAGTATGGAGAGAGGGCAAATAAGCTATATGAGTGAGATGTATCCCACTTGGTATCCTGTGCAGATTCGTTTCCGTGATCTTGATCCCCTGGCGCACGTTAATAATACAGTGTACTTTACCTACTTTGAGGAAGCACGGAGCTTTTACTTTGATCACCTGGAGACCTGGCTCAACGAGTGGCCATCCAGGGAAGAGCATCAGGAGGTCGAGAGCATTGTTTCGCACCCACCGAAAAACCCGCGTATTCAAACGCTGCCGGGCGGGCGACACTATGGCATACTGATCAAGGAAATGACATGCACCTATATGCTGCCATTGGTACGTTCTGATACGGTAGAGATAGGGGTACAGGTTGAGCATGTTGGCCGCACCAGCTTTAGCATGAAGCACCAGATACGCGATAGCGCCGAGCACGAGCGCATCTTTGCGACTGGTAAGTCGGTTCTGGTATGGTGTAATTATCTGACCGGCAGGCCTCACCCGATTCCACCTTCCCTACGGTTTGCCTTTGAACAGATGGAGGGACGAGCATTTCCTGCTCCAACAACTTAGTTGATAGGCTAAAATAGGCGTGCTTGTTCTGGCCCACTCTCGGGTTGATCTGGTTGCCAGGGTAAAGGAGGGAGTGGAGTCAGCGCCCTGACCTTCTCATACAGGGTAGAGCAGATTGATGGAGAGTGAACTTCAAAGGGACAGTGACAGAAGACATAGAGTGTCAATCCCTCCTCGATCCAATGTGCTAGCTGCCATGCCCATGTATCAAGAAATGTGTTGTTGACTTCCATGCGTGGATGTCCGATATAACGCAGGAAAATAGAGTCGGTAGTGGCCGCTATTTGCAAGGGGAGATCGGGTTTGCGTTCACGGGACTGGAGAATTTGTTTTTCTTCGGCAGAACCAATTCTGATTGGTCTGGTATCCATCATTACACGTGCCACGTTGTATTGGGTAAGCATCTCATTCAATCTGGTTGCATGCATGGCTTTGTAAAAGTCGGGATGACGCACTTCGACTGCAAGGCGCAGGCCGGCAGGCCAATAGTCGAGAAAGGCCTGGAGTTGTGAAAGTTGGGCTGGTCCAAATGCCGGTGGTAGTTGTAGAAACAATGGACCCAAACGTTCTTGCAAACCACGGATACGGTCAGTAAAGTAGTATGTCTCACTCTTGCGTGTTTCGAGATGGGGTGCGTGGCTGATGTCGCGTGGGATTTTGAAGCAGAAGCGAAATTCGGGTGGGGTTTCGGTATACCATCGAGTTACTGTTTCGGCAGATGGGATGGCGTAAAAGGATGTGTTGCCCTCAACGGTTGTGAGGCGCCTGCTGTATAAGCGCAGGAAGTCACCCGATGATGTGTGTGGCGGAAAGAAACTTCCGACCCATTCTTTGTATCCCCACATTGGGCAGCCGATGTAGAACACGGTGAGGCTCCTTTTTGTTTTATTGTAGCTAGAAATTTCAGTACTCGCAAGATTTAATTCTTAATGTTCCGCCAAATTTCGGACACTTGAAGGGAAATTTTTAGCGAGCTATGGGCAATTAGGTACGATTGACATTACACTTTAGAGGTTCCCGTCTAGTTTGGGTGCTAATTACCTTTCGCTTTCAGCACCGACCAGGTTCCTTGCTTCCCATCACTGGCACTTACCTCCCCAGTCATCATCCTCTCCTTCGTCGCGCTCACGTGAAAATTTAAGGAGCTGCTCTTGTGTCACCGATACGTGCCTGATATTCATAATGCTTGCAAATGGGTATACACTACAAGAGGAGATACGTGTAATAATTAGGCAATGTTACTAGATAGAGGACTTCTTGTATGTTTGGATTGAAAGAATACGCTTCTTCATTTCGGCGAAATGTACACTCCTGGTTTGCTCAGCAACTCAATGATCATAAGTCGATGGGAACAATAGCTGCACTGGACGGTGTTCGGGCACTGGCCTTTTTGCTCGTCTTCGAACTGCATATCAATCACTCGGGCGTGTGGACTGATGGTAATAATCCATTTCTCTCTACTTTTTTTTCGCTAGGAGCGACAGGAGTAACGCTCTTTTTTGTCCTTTCTGGCTTCTTGCTCTTCCTTCCCTATACTCAGGCACTCCTTTTCGAAAAGGACTGGCCGCAATCAAAAATATACTATGTACGTCGCATTCTGCGAATATTTCCCGGATATTTCTTTTCACTCTTCATACTTGTGATGTTTTCGAAGCCGTATTTCATACAACCTCACAACTGGATGCAGTTAGTCCCGTTTCTCACATTTACTATGGCCTACCATAACTCTTCTGGCTTAATCAATGGCCCATATTGGACGCTAGCAGTTGAGTTTCAATATTATCTGATTTTGCCACTGATCGCATTCGGCATTTTAGGACTGACGCGCCTGGTACGCCCTGAGAAAAGATTGTGGATCGTTGTTGGCTCTCTCTTTGCAGTGATTATCTGGGGCCTAGTGACGGCTGCCTTTGGCGATTATTATGCCAGTCATCCCGATCAGACGTTTCTGATACCCCGTCCTCTCCTCAATGTGGTGCTCTTCGTCATTTATGGAGACCAGAGCAAATTCCTGGAGGATTTTGCGGTCGGGATGCTGATTGCAGTTGGTTATCTTTATGTCATGAATTCACCCAAAAAAGCCTTCTATTTGCTGAGAGCGCGGCGACTTCTTCGCTGGCTCTTGATTTTATGCATCGCACTTTTTGTATATGAGGTCTTACCAGATACTGCCCTACCATTTATTCCTAGCGTGTACCAAGATAATGCCTGGGTGAACGAATTCGCTTTTGCCTTGTGTTATGGTTACCTGGTTGCTGCGGTGCTCTTTAATCATCCCGATCGATGGCTTGTGCGCATATTTTCCTGGACTCCATTGCGCTGGCTAGGGTTGATCTCTTTCAGCCTGTATATCTGGCACCGACCGCTCATCCAGATTTTAGCCGCAAATCTTGGCCCAAGTTTACGGCGCCTGAATCCCGTTCTGACGGTAAGTTTGTTCTGGGTAATAACATTCACAGTTTCTGTCGTTTTCTGCTATTTTCTCTTTGTTCTTATAGAGAAACCGGGAATGAGCCTGAGCGAGAAATTACGCCAGCAGATGGTGAGACAAGCTGCGCAAAGGCAAGTGATGTCAGAACCTATTAACCCACACTCTCAGAGTCAGGTGGATACAGTCATTCGTTGAATATCCTGACGCATTTCTGCCAGATAGCGTTTGTGTTTAAAAAGCTTAGGAGCAGTACCAGTCTCATCTGGTTGTTTTTTAGATACGACAGACCCTACTTTATATTACTGGAGGACAATTATGCAAAACAATGCCGTTACTGAATATATTAGGCTCGAGGGAAACAAGATTAGAGAAGTTGAAGTGTATTTTGGGTCCCTTTAGGGCAAGGACGGATTTTGAACTTCGGTCAGAGAACGCCGACGTTTCTGTGATTTTGGTTTGTGGGTGGGTTGCAGCTAGTGGGCTTTAAGAGGTAGTACCTTTTTCAACTATTTTGTTTGTTTACCAGAATCCTGAGTGTTGAGTAGTTTTTCTTTATAAATAGCGATACTGTTATGTTGTTGCTGTGGTTAAGGTTACTGATCAAGAGATAGCACTATTGGGCTGTTTTTTGGGGCTATTTGTGACCTGCTGGCAACTCATCGTTATACTGTACAACAAGCCTATTATTTATTTGCACTTTAGCGAGGTATTGTATGTTGTCTGCTGTGATTACAGCATTGTTGTTCGTTGTGATGCTACTGATCGTGGCAAGTTTTGTCATCGGTGCAGTACGCGAGCGCAAACGTCATTTACTATCGCAAGTGGCACAAAAACAAAGCTCATCCCAGTTCAGAGAACCTACCCAATTCAAGGCACCTGGCCAACAGGTGACGGCGGTATTGCAGTTTCAGGATGGGTCGGTCGTAGGTTTAGAGAAGTCTCAATCCCCTTTCTATATTTCTTTACCAACCTCCTGGTACAGACGTCGACACACTGTAGTTTCATTTGGTCTTTTGCTGATGGTAGTGATTACACTTTTTGCACAAAGCGGTCTCGCTGATGGGGCGTTACAAGGTTTGAAGCAGAGAATTGCATTGCTTGATTTTACGCAGCATACTTCTGCTTTTGACTTGTCGACTTCTACCCTGCCATTAGATGGGTCTGCGAGTAGTCGCATCGTACGTATAGATTCGGCTATTCGAGGGCAATATTATACGGATTACCAGTGGCAGGTCTGGTCGTATTCATCGTGTTCGGGGATTTCTATGGAAGAGGTGATGGATGCGTATGGTCGTCATCTCATTGCCGCCGATGTTTTGCAGGTGGAATCGAATTTAGGCGTGTGGGACACATATAATGGACTGACCGGCGGAGAGCCTGGTATAGCTAAAGTAGCAAGTTACTTTGGTTTTA
>DATMNR010000260.1:0-3983 GCA_035568795.1 Ktedonobacteraceae bacterium | reverse complement strand
GGGATCTGACCGACCTGCTTTGACGTGCTCTGCGCACCGGGCTGGAAGGGGATGACCCCTGCCGCCGAGGAAGCTGAAGATCCGTCGCTGCCAGTCGGTTGCACGATGACCTGCGTGGCCGCGATGGTCGTTCCGTTGGTCGTGTTGACCGTCCCAAGTACGAGGACGCTTTCACCATTTGTAATGGCACTCGCCGAGGTCAAGCTCGTCCCGTTCTGGTATGTCGTAGAGGACGCTTCGTCGACGGTCACCTTCTGACCACCTGATGTCGTCAATGTGAAGCTCGACGTGGACACGTTACCGACCGTGCCGGATGCTCCCCCTGAGGCCGGTCCAGACCGAGCGTTAGATCCTGAAGGCCGAGTTGTCGTCGAGCTTGAAGAAGTGGAACTTAAGGAGGAAGCGGTTGCTGTTCCACTGCTGCTACCACAGGCCGCCAGGATTACGGTTGCTACAAGCAAGAGAAAAGTAATACTTACGAATGTTTTTAGTGAAAGTGACGTTCGTTTCGACATTTTCTTTACATCCTTTCATGTATCTAAATGAGGGAACATATCTCTCTATGTCCACAGAATAACAGACCTTGATGAAAATACTATTGGAGATAAATGAAAAGAATATTGGAGATAAATGAGAAATTTCTCACCCTATTCGCGCTGATTTCCTCTGCTTCACCTCAAAATCCGTGCTGATTTCACCCAATTTACTATTAAAGGACAGTCACCTGTATACATTCTCCTTTCACCATTAGAAACTCTTGTTATATGGTAAGCACCGAAAGACCTCTTTGTTCGTCATTGTTTCATCTTATGATGCAGCGCTGAAAGCTATATTCGCTTCGCCTCAATCTATACATATTGAGCTATTGGATACCATCTATACCCTGACGGAGGGTATTTCCTTTTGTGCTATGATGATGGAACTTGAGGCACTGGTTTGAAGAGGCAAACGCAGAGAATTGGATATAAGCTATGACTATTACTGAAGAGATAGTTCTTGCATATGTCGCTGCCCGATCCGCATTACTGGGTTCTTTGGCCTACCGTCGCCGATTTCACATTAGGCATCGTGCATTAGTTGGAAGCTGTGTCATTCAGTGTCATTTCAAGCTCGATCTCATCACTTAATGGAATGCCATGTTCGCCAATCAGAGGAATTTCTGGTTTCAGTTTGCGAGACTGCTCGAGCGCATTTCTGTGAACAGCGACAAGTATAAAGCCACGCTTCTGGTAGAAACGCAAAGCGTTCATGTTGTCGTGAGTCGTGATAAGCCATAGCCGCTTGCATCCAGACTTGATAGCAATGTCTCTGACTGCCTCGATCAATGCTGTTCCAACCCCAGAAGATGGGTGGATGCTATTGATGGTTACAATTTCACAACCTATGTCTACGATGTTGTAGGTTACCAGGCCCACTTTTTCACTTTGGTATAAAGCTACAAAGCCAGGCAAATTTGGGGATAGTAAACTACCCCACGAGAGATTGCTTTGTTGCTTCCCCAATGCTCGAAAAAAAATTGTGCGACCCACTCCTGGTCGTCGGTATTGATTGGATGGATAGTGATGGCTGGCATAGTAAGGTACCTGTCCATTCAGCTTTCAAGCTGTTCCTCGATCATGTACGCGCTGGGATGGATGCTGGTTTGTCGTAGTGGTCCTGTGCCCGAATTGACGAATTTGTGGGGCATACCAGCCGGAACCAGGACGATCTGCCCAGCAGTGACCGAAAGCTGCGTTTCGCCCAGCGTATAGGTAGCCTGGCCTTCATGGATCACAAACACTTCCTCATAGGGATGCCGGTGCAGCCGTGGTCCCTCACCGGGTGGGAGGTCAGTGAGGTGCAGTGAGACACTGGTTGTTCCATGTTTGTATCCCTCAAACGCATATGAAGTAGGACCTCTGGGTTCCAGGTCTTCCCGATAAATAACATGCTTCATGTTCTTCTCCTCTCAGTGACGTCAAAAAGCAGAAAATCAAAGGGTAAGGATAAGGAGTAGATATCCTCCTACCTATCGGCATTTGGTTGCCTTCGTTGTTCTGCCTTGCGCAACCAGAGTGAAACATGCTCTGGTTGCATGGTCTCCTGCACTACCGCCAGCAGGTGTTCACGCAATTGGTCCAGGTCCACCTCATTGCGTAACGTGGCGCTGAACGCCTCCAACGTTTTGGCAGCGTCATACTTGCGGCGATAGAAGCGACGATCGATGATGGCCTGAATGCGGTGGCGCAATGGCTGAAAGAGGGCAGCGATGGCCAATGTTGAAATAACAATGGCAACGCTGTTGTCCTGGCTGATGATGCTACGTAGGAGCGCTTGTAGGCCAATAACCAGGCCAACATAGATCACCGCCAGGATGACCGTCAGCGTGCCATACACTAGCGTGCGATTGATGAGCACATCAATGTCCCACAGCCGAGAGTGCAGCATGGCGAACCCAAACGAGAGTGGAATGAAGAGCGGCCCCAAGGTGCTGAATGCATTGAGAGCCACCGGATAGAGTGAACCAGGCTCAGCGAGCGTTGGAAAAATCAGGAGCGGGACGCTTCCGATAACAACGACAGTAATCGACGCAGCGATACCGAAGACCACCCATTTGGTCTGCTGTCGTTGCAGGGGACTGGACACGCGACGATAGCGGTAGATTTGGACGATCGCAATCGTCGCCAACTCGCTCAGAGACTCGAGAAAGGTAAGCTGACCAACTGGCGCATAAGGAGGAAAGGCAGGCGCCACGAAAGCCGTTGGGACAAGCCCTATCAGAAAGACGAGAAAGACCCAGCGCATCCAGTGAGGCACAAACTGCCCACTGGGAAACAGGAGGAAGACAAGCATAAGTAAGATCAGTGCGAGGAAATATAAGCATTCGTTCGGCACTCGCCATGGTGAAGGAACCGCCACAATGGAGCTAGTCGCGTAGATCGGCCCAAACACCACGAGCAGGAGCGCGACCAGCAACGCCATGCGGTCGTCGGATCTGCGCCAAAAGATCAGCGTGCTAACCACCAAACATAGCACGACCGAGGCAAGTGTGAGCGCGACCGTGTACGCTGCGTAAACGCCTGGAGAAAGGCCAATCCCTTTGAGAGCCTCGACTTGTCCGGCAGAGAGTTGAGTGTACCAACATGATGCCCCCGCACAGGGAGTTTGTAGTTGTGCCGAGTATACCGATAGACTGGCGAAGAAGATACCGAGAGTTAGTATGACGAGTGTAAGCCAGGCGACTCGAAGAAGCACCAGTGATCTCCCATGCAATCGGGTATCACCTATGTTTTCCTGTCTCGGTCTCTTCCTTGAATGAGTTGATTCTGCGGGAAGATTCACATCCCACTCCTTGTCCGATCATTTGCGCTATAAACTGACGCACCCATATCCAATACAGTCACAATGTATTCAAGATCGACCTGCTCACCGACAAGCAGTCCCTCTGTATAAATTAATGCCAGTGTACAATTGGTTCTGTTAAACAATGCGCCAACAATAGTCGCTCGGCTGTTTGAAGCCCAGCAGTGCATAGGGAATTTCCGGTTGCTGTGCCATTAAGAGATAGTCAATAGCAGCCTGATTGGCTGCATAGAAGAGACTAACGCAGCGCATCGCGCTCTCAAAGGATCGGAAATGTACACATGCATCAGGATTGGTAGAGAAGGAGACGTAGCAGAAGCCGTGTTCTGCTAACCATGTGTAGTCCTCCGGTCCAGGCCAGATCAGCACAATTTTGCCGCCAGGCTTCGTCACTCGGAGAAGTTCCCTCAGGCGTGTTTCGCTCGCTTTGAATGCGGAACATGAGATAGTAATGTCAACTGTGCTATTTTCCAGCGGCAGTTCTTCGAAACAGCCCTGTAGGGTCACTGCACGGTCCGCAGTGGGTGGATGTGCCACTTTTTGAGCAAGAATAGATAGAGCTGCAGGAGAGGGGTCCACGGCGTAGACCCGTCTTGCTCCACAGCGCAGGCATTCGAGTGTAGCACGTCCGGTTCCAGAAG
>DATMNR010000259.1:0-3335 GCA_035568795.1 Ktedonobacteraceae bacterium | reverse complement strand
CCTGGATTCCACCAATGTTACCAACCCTCTCGTCTCAGTAATTACCTCCATCAGTTATGATCATATGCAGATTTTGGGTGAGACCTTGACTCAGATTGCTACCGAAAAGGCCGGTATCATCAAGCCAGGGGGTGTGGTAGTCACTTCAGCACGGCCTCTCGAAGCACTCCTTGCAATCGAAACTGTGTGTCAAAAGCAGCATGCTCAGATGGTGCGTATTGGCTCCTCCGAGGCTGATCTTGCACAGTTAGAAGTCGAAGAAGGTCGTATACCTGCAATGAGTTATCGCTATCGGTTAGAAGAACGTACTGAGGAACATCAGCGATTTACAGTCTGGACACCAGAACACACGTATACTGGGTTGGAAATTCCCCTCGCAGGCCAGCATCAACTCGAAAACGCCACACTTGCGCTCGCTACCTTAGTTGAGCTACGCAAAAAGGGCATTTCCTGGAATGAACAAGCCTTGCGCAGTGGTTTGCGCAAAGTACGTTGGCCTGCACGAATCGATGTTGTCGAGCACAATCCTACTGTCGTTGTCGATGGTGCTCATAATGCTGATTCTATGGAAAAACTGCTACAGGCGCTGCGCGACTCATTTGTATTACATCAACTGATTATGGTGTTGAGCCTTGCACGCGACAAAGACCTGATTGGAATAGCAAAGGCATTACAGCACGTCGATGTAGTAATACTAACACGCATGGTGCACCCTCGTGCTGCGACGTTAGAAAATATGCAAGAAGTTTTTGCCCAATATGCACAAAATGTACAGATATATACCACACCGGATAGTCGTGCTGCTATGAATCTTGCCCTTGACATTGCAAATAGCAATGACCTGATCTGCGCGACCGGCTCACTCTACCTTGCTGGTGAAGTTCTCCGCTGGGCCGCAGCTAGAGGAGATACAGTTGCAGCAGCGAATATTGAGGGTATAGATCACTGAGCGGATCTACTTTCCTCCGCTTTTTTGAGCGAGTAGCGGGCGCTTCCTTTCTTGCCCGCAGCAGAAGCTTCCTCGGCTGTCCACTGATGAGCGGTTCCACGGGCCTGTGAGGTTCGTCCACCCATCCTGGCAATCTCTCGTCGCCGTTCTGGGCTCATTGCGGCCAGACCACGAGCACGTCTGGTGTTTTGCTGTAAAGTCATATTCTGAAGCTCCGTAATTCTTGATGTAGAGAAACGCTTCAACTTATAATTGCGTTTTCGCTCTTGTCGACTACAGGTTCACACTTAACACGCCTCATCCTTACAGAAGGTGTCAATTTCATTTCTATACTCTACAGTATACAACATACCTGACAAATAAGCAGGCAACAACAGTTTGGAATAATTTCCCATATTGAGTGACGCAAAATATGGAGGAGTAATGAAAAATGAATGCTTTCTGTCCCAAGCAGCCAGCGAAAGCGTACAAAATAACCGTTGTTTTAGCTGATATCATATGTTATACTTTTTAGTACAATTTAGAAAAATTGTACTAATTCGAACTCATTTTTACTAAAATATTTTACGTGCAAAAACAGCTGGGAGTCCGTATTTATGTTCCTTCTCCTGCTCATGTTGCTTGTATTTGCCCTCATCATCACGATGATCGGCTTTTTTCTTACCACGAACTCTAAGAACCATGATCAGCAGTCAGAATACCTCAAAGCGCGTAGGAGTAGTCGCGTTATTCATTCTGCATCCATACGCAAGGAACGGATGCTTGAACCTGTCTCCTCGAGAAGAAGTCGTGCGCTCGAACCAATACATCTTGCTGGGACACGCGTTGTTGATGTTATACCTCCAGGTCGACGGTACATAGATAGTCCAATGCCAGTCGCTCGACGACGTATTGTTGAATCGATGCCAGTTCGTTATGGCCAACTAAGTGTAGGACGTGAAATCCGTGTTGCAAGATATATTTCAGCTTCGGCTGTATTGGAACACATCGGATTGCGTCGTAAAGGTGAATCAGTTCCCTTGTCAGTAATCGCAATCGGTCTGGTTTCCATTTTCATTCTTGGGATATATGCCCTGAATTTTCTTCTCCCTCATCAAGTCCTGATCAATTTGCTCCTGTTCAACCTGAATACACCTGTAAAAACGACGACCCAACCAACGAACTTTCGGGCATCACAAAATCTAGTGCGTCTAAGCCAACTTGATCCAGAGCAATATAATTCAACACAAGAATTTCAACTATGGGCATATTCTGCCTGTTCAACTGCCTCAATGACCGAGGTATTCGACTCGTATGGTCGTCATTACCGCATAACTGATGTATTGAAAGTTGAAGCACAAATCGGCGAAATTACACCGCAGTTAGGGATATTGGAAGATGTAGGTATACAGCGCACTGCCGCTCGTTTTGGCTTTAAAACGACGTGGGGACATAATTTAACTCTAGACCAGATTATCTCTATTGCCAATGCTGGCAAGCCTGTCATTGTGAGTTTCCCACCAGATAGATATGCTGGTGGGCATCTACTCGTAGTCACTGGCGGAAATAGCAACACAGTAAATCTTGCCGATTCATCCCTCTGGAATCGTAAAGCGCTGTCGCGTGCCCAATTCCTGAAATGGTGGGAAGGGTTCTATGCAGTTGTAACGCCACAATAAGCGAGAAGATAACTTCCCTGGTCGTTAAAAAGATGGTGACCAGGGAATGTGGCGTACCCTCCTACAATTCCATTTCCGCCTCATTTTTTGATTCAGGCTCTTCTTTTTTGGGGACATAGAGCTTGATTCTACGAAATGCCTCCGCGTACTCCATCTCAACCCCTTTTTTCTCTTTTGCCTCTTTAGCGGTCTCAGCTCCCCAGTTGCGAATCATTTCGAGAATATTTGCCTCTGGACCAAACTGACTAACATGACATTCTAACCCCTTAGCTTTGAGTTCGATGGTCTCGCTAATGTCGATATATGTGTTGTCTTCCCCGGTAAAGAAAAGGTAAAGTTCGTGAACCTGGTATGGCGGGAATCCCTCTGCTAACAGCTCGCGGTAAGAACGTGGATTGCCGACTGCTGGAAAGATAGCGTCAAGCACAATGTTGCCAGTTGCTCGATGATCGGGATGATTCAGATACGCTGTATCATCGGGTTTTTCATTTGGATCGGGTGCGTAGAAGTGCTGGGTTGGATCATGTGTGAAAACTACACGCGGGCGATATTTGCGAATCAGTCGCACGATAGCTTTTCGGGCCGCTTCGTTATTCGTCAAATGTCCATCTGGGAAACGTAGAAATTCAACAGCTTGAACTCCGAGCGTTTCACACGCCATGCGCTGTTCTTGTTCACGTTCGAGCATTAATTCTGTATCTATGTACGCTGGTACCTCGCTTCCCTCG
>DATMNR010000258.1:0-3741 GCA_035568795.1 Ktedonobacteraceae bacterium | reverse complement strand
GATGCTCCCTGTGTTTCAACAGGAATGCGTTCACGGGCAAGAGCGGTAATAGCGCGTGCAGAGCTCATTGGATCGGCGGAGAATCCAGAGCCGATACACGCGCAAGCTGCTAAGCCACGTTTACAAATGACACGCCACGATCCCATATCATGCTGTAAAAGCTCCAGAACAGAATCTGCGGCCTGCTCCTCGATCATAAATGAAAGATGAAAGCCGGATGATGAACAAATGGCGACTGGCGCAGCTCCTGCGCGAGATGCCAGAGCGAAAACCTGCCCCGCGTTTTCTGGAGCACCAAACATATCTGTATTTTCTACGGTAATAAGTGCTAGCCGGTGACGTACAGTAATGGCTGCTGCTGCACTGCGCTGGGTTCTTTCTGATCCGACCAGGGTGCCACGAGAATGTGGCCGGAAGGTATTGCGAACGCGAACAGGAATGTTGAGATGTGCAATAGGGATGAGCGTTCGCGGGTGGAGCACTTTCGCTCCAAACCATGATAAACGCGCAGCCTCTGAATAGGATAATCGTGGCAGCAGGCGAGCATTTGCTACAATGCGTGGATCAGCAGAAAGCACACCGTCCACATCTGTATAAATGGAGACTTCGGTACAATCTAATGCGGCTCCAATAACAGTAGCTGAGTAGTCTGAACCATTACGACCCAATGTTGTCACAAAACCTGTTGTTGTCCGACCAATGAAACCCGGCATAATCGGCACAATGTTGCGCTCTATCAAAGGAAATGCAAGTTTCTGAGCATTTACGCGGGTTTCTTGTGTCAGCGGTTCAGCACCGATCACTGTTCCTGGGGTTTGATGTATTTCACTCAAGGGATGCCCGGTAATAATTGCTTCTTCTTCTATTGGAACAGCATTGACCCCACTACTGCAAACAGCGGCAGCCACTAATAGTACAGACAGTCGTTCTCCCCAGGCAGCTACTGCTGCAGTTCGTAGAGGAATCTCATGTGTGAGGGCTTTACTAACGCTTAATTTCAATTCGCATATATCTTGCTGGAGGGCAGAAAATGCTGTCTCCAGATTGTGTATGAGCTGGCTATATCGATCTTCATGTTTTAGTGAAAGATGCTTTGCGGCTTCTAGATGCTTCTGTTTTAGTGAATTGAGTTCGGTTTGGCACTCATCGTGTTCGCCACTGTATGTTAATTTCGCGATATAGAGTAACTGATCGGTTACTCCTGCCATAGCCGAGACGACTACGACGGGGAAGTCCTCTCCGGTATCGTGTACTTTATGGGTAATGATATGTGCTACACGACGTATACGTTCGCCGCTACCAACGGAAGTTCCTCCGAATTTTATGATTTGTATTTTGGTTTCCATAAGATTGCTCCGATATGAATATATGTTTTTTCATATTTCGCCGCCTGCAGCGGCGAAATATGAAAAAAGAGTTATTCAGGGGCTTCCCCTGCACCTCCATATATCTAGGCGGTGGCGGGTTCGCTAGCCTTGAGAGTTGCAGCCCTTAAGGCCTGATCCAGGTCGTCGATCAAGTCATCAACCGTTTCAAGACCAACTGATAAGCGGACGAAATCGGGTGTGACACCTGTTTCGTACTGCTCTTCAGGTGTCAATTGTGAGTGAGTTGTGCTGGCAGGATGGATGATCAGAGATTTGGCATCGCCGACATTAGCCAGGTGCGAGAATAGCTCAACATGGCGAATCAACTGTTTGCCTGCCTCAAGCCCACCCTTGATGCCAAAGCCGAGAATGGCTCCATAGCCATGTGTATGGTACTTTGCCGCTAGTTCATACTGTGGATGGCTCGTTAGACCAGGGTAGCTTACCCAGTCGACGGAAGGATGCCTTTCCAGGAACTCCGCGATACGCAAAGCGTTCTGACTATGACGCTCCATGCGTAGTGGAAGTGTTTCCAGTCCTTGCAGGAATAGGAAGGAGTTGAGTGGAGCTATGGCCGGGCCAATATCACGCAATAATTGCACACGAGCTTTGATAATATACGCAATATTACCTAATGCTTCGACATAGCGCAGGCCATGATAGGAAGGATCAGGCTCGGTGAAACCGGGGAAGCGTCCGCTAGTCCAATCGAAGTTGCCACTATCCACAATTACACCGCCGATGGCAGTACCATGGCCGCCAATGAACTTGGTGGCTGAGTGGACAACAATATCACAGCCATACTTGAAAGGCTGCACCAGGTACGGGGTAGGCAATGTGTTATCCAGGATAAGCGGAATGCCATTTTCATGCCCAATATCCGCTACCGCCTGAATATCCAGGGTATCAAGGCGCGGATTGCCTACTGTCTCGGCGAAAATCGCTTTAGTGCGCTCATTAATAGCAGGGCGGAAGTTCTCAGGGTCGCGACTGTCGACAAATCGAACGGTAATGCCTAGCTTGGGGAGTGTATAGTGGAACAGGTTATAGGTGCCACCATAAAGACTGGCCGAGCTAATGATTTCGTCGCCTGCCTGGGCGATGTTGAGAAGAGCCAATGTTTCAGCAGACTGTCCGGATGCTGTGGCAAGCGCGCCAACACCTCCTTCGAGAGCTGCTATCCTGCGTTCAAAAGCATCCTGAGTGGGATTCATGATACGTGTGTAAATGTTTCCAAATTGCCTTAGCCCGAAGAGATCAGCTGCATGTTCAGGGCTATCAAAGACATACGAAGATGTCTGGTAGATGGGCACCGCGCGAGCGTTGGTCGCGCTGTCCGCTGTTTCCTGACCGGCATGCAAGGATAATGTTTCGAAGCCATACGTACGATTACTGTTGAGTGCCATAGATGTGTTTACTCCTTTATCAAATTTAGCGCATCGGTCATCTGCTTCCATTCCTTTAGAAAAGCATCATGACCATGCGGAGAATCAAGCTCCGCATAGATTGCATTACTACCTGCGGCTCGTGCCTGGTCAGCTAACCAACGCACTCGCACCGCAGGAAAAAGAAAATCTGAACGAATGCCAATGAAGAGCGCCTTACTGTGCAAGCGGCTTAGCGCATCTTCGATTGAGGGATACCCCTCGCTAACATCGTACAAATCCATTGCCCGACTGATATAGAGATAGCTATTCGCGTCGAAACGCTTGACCAGGGTCTGTCCTTGATAGTATAAATAGCCCTCTACATCAAAGCGCTCAGTCAGATCAGTGAAACCGCTGGGTGAAGTCGCGTTTTGTGTGCGAGCAGGTTGACGAGCAAACCGTAACTCCATTCCTTCTTCGCTTTGATAGGTGATCATCGCGAGCATGCGCGCGATAGATAAACCGGCTTCTGGACCTTGCCCAGGCACATAATCGCCGTTTAGCCAGCGAGGATCAGACAGGATAGCTTGCCGTTGCACCTCGCTGAAGGCGATTGCTTGGGCAGTCAGCGCTGCAGTTGCCGCGACTACGATGACGTTTTCAACCAGATCTGGATAAGCAACAGCCCATTCCAACGCCTGCTGCCCGCCAATTGAACCACCTGCAACCATATGGAGCCGGCTGACGCCAAGGTACTCGATCAACCTTCGTTGCGTTTCCACCATAGCACGTATCGTAATTACAGGGAAACGCATGCCGTATGTTTGACCTGTGTTGGGATCAATTGACGAAGGGCCAGTCGTGCCGTAGCAACCTCCCAGAACATTCGAGCAGATGACAAAGTAGCGAGAAGTATCGAAGAATCTGCCCGGCCCGATAAGCGGGTTCCACCACGCTACCTTTGTATCATCGGGGTTTTCGGCATCATGCGCATGTGAATTGCCGGT